>CAZSJP010000481.1:0-4316 GCA_964606675.1 uncultured bacterium | reverse complement strand
TTGAGCTGTCGTCTTCCGGCTCATCTGGCTCCCTGGCGGCTGGCCCGATGGACGCCGTTCCGGTGCGTATTGGAGGGCAATGGTCTGAACCTGACCATTCAGGGAGATTCGGTGTTGATCTTTGAGCTTCATCAGCACCTACGGTTGACGTTCAAGGGATATTTCAGGCCACACTATGCCCAGGAAGTGCGGGGCAACCGGCTGCTGCTCGATCCGTCTGGAGGGTGCGGATTTTTCGGTATTCCGCCACGTGTTACCGAGGTGGAGCATCTGGATCGGGACTCGTGGAATCTCTCTGCACATCTGGCTCGCTTTGATGAACTGTGGGTGTCGATTTGCCCGGCACGGCCTCTGGATCGGAAGAAGTTCTACCAGTCCATCGCGCACGAGGGCGGAGGCCTGGACGAAGATGCGTATCCCTCCAACGAGGTGATCCGCAGCGCGGCTCAGCACTGCCAGATCTTCACCGTGCACGAGCGTTGGGCTGCCGACGCACCGGAGTGGGCCGAGAACCCGCCTGGCGCCGATTACCAGCATCCCAAGCCCTGGGAGACTGATCGGCACGTCCCAGATATCCCCGAAGAGTTTGCACGAGTACGAGATGAGTGCCATCGGTTGGGGATGAAGTTCGTGGTCTATTGTAGCCCTTACTACTCGAATGCGCCCGATCTGTCTGCAGAGATGGAACGAGTTCTGAAGGAGTATGAGGTGGACGGTCTCTATTTCGATGGATGGTATGGCCATCGGGACGACTTCCGTCCAGGCTATCATCTGATGCGTCAGGCCAGAGCCATCCTGGGTGATAAGCTGCTCTACCTTCACTCCAGTTCTGAGCCCTTTGGCGATTGTCGAGTCTATCTGCCATTTGTCTATACCTATGCAGATTTTGTGCTCACTGGGGAAGCGGGACGCTATGGATTGGGTCTTGAGGAGTTCCTGCGCTATATGGTCAGCGGCCATCAGATCAGCAACTCCGTGGGGATGTGGTGTTACTATGGCTCTTGGAGCGATGAGCCGGGCTACCACAATGTTGTGCCCAAGACGGAACACATAGAGATGGCGTTGAAGAACCACGTGCGGCTGTGGCGTCAGGCGCAGGTGTGGTCGAAGTTTCCAGAAGAACTGGCCCGCTTTGATCGGGAATACTACGGGGGGCTGCCTCGGCTTCGGGAAGAGGCTGGTGGGGAATGAGGACTTGATGTGCAGGAGGAGGAGCGACCTATGCAGAAGATCCGCACCGGGATCATCCGCACACAAACACGGTGGCGAAGCCGCGGAAGCTGGCAACTCCGGTCGTCGCCCACACGCGCTTGGCGCACGGCGGCGGCATGGCCGCCAGCCTGAACCTGCCGGTCGTCGAGCTGTAGCGCGTCTCGCCGAGGGAGCAATACCATTCTGGAGGCAACATGGCGGCGATAAAGGACATAGCATACCGCCCCGGTTCTGAACGCGGAGTGCTTGACCTCTACCTGCCTGACGGAGCGGGGCCGTTCCCGGTCGTCGTCGTCATACATGGCGGAGGGTGGCGTCAGGGCGAGAAGGAGCGCATGCGCGAGTTCGGCGACGTTCTGTCCGCTGCTGGGATCGCCGCCATAGCGCCCAACCACAGGCTCACCACTACCGACCCGCACCCCGCGCAACAGGACGACATATTCGCCGTGCTCGAATGGATTGCCGCGAACGCCGCTGAGTACAGGCTCGACCCCTCGCGAGTCGGTCTGACGGGCATCTCCGCCGGTGGTCACCTGACGGCGCTGGTTGGGCTGAAGGCGACACGGTCCAGGGCGCGGGACACCGGATGTGTCGTGCGCTGCATGATGCCGTTCGCCGGCGTCCACGATCTCGGCGCGAGCCCCGAGGGGCAAGCGGACCGATGGCATGTGGTCGAGCCGATGATCGAGGCGCTGGTGCGTGGCCCAGCCGAAGGGTCCGACAGGCGGCTCGCGAGTGCATCGCCGCTGGAGCAGGTTCACCCGAACGCGCCGGCGTGCCTTGCCGTGCATGGCGAGAACGACAGATTGGTGGGTCCGGTTCATTCCGAGCGCCTGGTCGCCGCGCTACGGAACGCATCGAGTTCGCAAAGCGAACTCGCAACGTCCGCGTCAGCGGACGAAGCCGAGGTGCTGGTCGTGCCTGGCGCCGGTCACGGTGGCTACCATCCGAACACGGACCCACGGCAGCCGCTCGGCGGCTCGGAGTTGTTCGTGAGCTTCTTCACGAAGCACCTGATGGAGCCGCGATGAGGCCCGCCCCTAAGAGAAGTATGGCACATATGTTGGACGATAAGCTGAGAGGATTGCGATGCTGACCGATCTGCGGTACCGCCCCGGCTCGGACCGCGGGCTGCTTGACCTCTATCTGCCCGACGGCGCGGGTCCGTTCCCGGTCGTTGTCGCCATCCACGGTGGCGGGTGGCAGCAGGGCGACAAGGAGTACATGCGCGAATACGGCGAGGTGCTGTCCGCAGCAGGGATCGCTGTCGCAGCGTGCAACCACCGGCTCACGACCACCGACCCGCACCCCGCGCAACAGGACGATATCTTCACCGTGCTGGAGTGGATCGCCGCGAACGCCGCCGAGCACGCGCTCGACCCGGCACGCATCGGGATCACGGGATCCTCCTCCGGCGGACATCTGACGGCGCTTGTGGGCCTCAAGGCGACGAAGGCCGACCGGCAGGCGCGGGATACACGGTGCGGTGCATGATGCCGATCTGCGGCGTGCACGACGTCGCCGCCCGCCGCGAGGAACGACCCGACCGCTGGCACGTGATGGAGGCGCTCATAGGCGGCCCGGTCGAGACCCACGGCGAGCAACTTGTCGACCTTTCGCCCATCGAGCACATCCACGCCGACGCGCCGCCCTGCCTCGCGGTGCATGGCGAGGTCGACGAACTGGTCGCGCCCGTCCAATCCGAGCGTGTGGTCGCGGCGCTGCAAGCCGTCGGAGCCGAAGCTGAATTGCTGATCATGCCCGGCGCCGGGCACGGCCGATACCAGCCAAACACCGATCCGCAAGAGCCGCTCGGCGGGGCCGATCTGATGGTGCGGTTCTTCACGAAGCATCTTGTCGGCGGCTGACAAGCGGCGCGACTACGCACAGCACGTACGGAGCACAGGGACAACCCGATGACGCTGGAGTTCATACTGAGGCAGGAAGATGCGGCGAGCGACTCCCACGCCATCACAATCGTCGAGACCAAGGGCGGCGATCTCTTGTGCGCGTGGTTCGGCGGGGCGGTCGAGGCCGACCCGAACGTCGCTATCTGGGCGTCGCGGCGAAAGCCGGGCGAGCCGTGGGGCAAGGCATACGTCGCCGCCGACGAGGCGGAAATCGCCTGCTACAACCCGGTGCTCTTCTACGTCGACGAGGCCCTGTGGCTGTTCTACAAGGCCGGCTCCACCCCCGAAACGTGGACAGGCTACTATCGCATCTCGACCGACGACGGCCACACGTGGAGCGAGTCGACCATCCTGCCCGCGGGGCTGTTCGGGCCGATCAAGAACAAGCCCGTCCGCCTCGCCGACGGACGGATCGCGTGCGGAAGCTCGACGGAGAGCTATCAGGCGTGGACCGGGTGGATCAACTTCTACGACCCGACCGCTCGTACATGGTCGGTACGTGGCCCACTCGCGATGGCCGGCGAATGGCCGCGGCAGCGCCAACAGGGCCTGATCCAGCCGACGCTCTGGGAAGCGACGCCGGGGCACATCGTAGCGCTGCTCCGCTCGACGCCGGACATCGGAGCCATCTGCCGGTCGGAATCGCGCGATGGTGGCGAGACCTGGTCGTCGGCCGTGAAGACCGAGCTGCCGAACCCCAACAGCGGCATCGACGCGGTGAAGCTCGCCGACGGACGAGTGGTCCTGATCTACAACCACTCGCTCCGCGACGACCCGACGATAGCAGAGGACGATACCCCCGCAGTCCCGGGGCAGATGGCGTATGGCAGGGGTCGTATCCACGTAGCCGTGTCGGACGACGACGGCACGTCATGGAGCAGACCTCGCTCATCGAGGACGGCGGGCGGGAGTTCTCATACCCGGCCGTCATCCAGGCATCGGACGGCACGATCCACGCGACGTACACATGGAACCGCGTCGGTCTGCGGCACGCGACGTTCTCGCTGGATGAGATAGCGCACATCGCGGCGGGAACGCTGCCCAAACCATAGGAGGGCATCTCAATGCACGCCAGGTCGCCCATTACCAACTGCTGGGGCAGCGCTCGGACAACCGTCGTGCCCACGGAAGAGTTCGTCGTGTTCGCGGGAACCGAGGGCGCGCTGTACAACCATCACCACCAGCTAGCGTCGC
>CAZSJP010000480.1:3485-4328 GCA_964606675.1 uncultured bacterium | reverse complement strand
GTCGGTGACGATACATCCGCCCATGTCCGACCCCATCGTCTTCTCGGAATCGAACGAGAACGCCGCTGCATCGGCAAGGACGCCCGCCAGACGGCCGTTGTACTCGCTGAATACGGCCTGACACGCATCCTCGAACACCATGAGGTCGTGCTTCTTCGCCAGCTCGTTGATGGGGTCCATCTCGCAGACGATGCCTGTCTTGTGCACGAGCAGGATCGCCCGCGTGCGATCGGTGACGCATGGCGCGATGGTCTCCGCGCTCAGGTTGACCGTGCCGGGCGCGGCGTCTGCGAAGACGGGGATGTAGTTCTCGGATATGACGCCCTGCACGGTGCCGTAGTCGGTTATTGGGCTGACGATTATCTCGTCGCCGGGCCCGAATCCTCTCGCTTCGCCGAGTGCGGCGGCCAGCGCGGCCAGCGCCGGAGTGCAGCCAGGCGTTCCGATGCAGTGCTTGACGCCGAGTTCCTTGGCAAACGCGTCCTCGAAACGGGTCATCATGTCCCACAGCAGCCCGTG
Organism: uncultured bacterium; assembly: GCA_964606675.1. Classification (GTDB taxonomy): domain Bacteria; phylum Latescibacterota; class MWCZ01; order MWCZ01; family MWCZ01; genus CAZSJP01. The sequence goes on along the minus strand of CAZSJP010000480.1, from coordinate 3,809 downwards.
CTCGATCACCTCCTGCACGTATTTCAGCGCGTTCGGCCCCATCGTGCGCGGGAACTGCGTCGGCAGTTCTCCGGCGATATCGCGGTACGCGTTGCCACCGTATTTCGCTCTCGATTTCGCCATGGATAGCTCCTCGTTGTCGATCGGGATTCGTGCGACGATGAACGCGAAATGTACGGCGGCGGCGCACTATGCCCCCACTGGCATGGCGGACATTTGTGACGTGCGCAACCGGATGCGCGCTGGTCGGACGTAAGGGGCGTGCGCCGCCAGAAGACCTCGTCATACCAACGCGCGCCCAGCGCGCGACGAACGAGACGAATC
>CAZSJP010000480.1:0-3475 GCA_964606675.1 uncultured bacterium | reverse complement strand
GTGGGCGGTGGGGGGGGTGGGCCGCCTTATTCCGTGTTATTCCCATGGCGCCCCCGGCGGGCGACGAACGTGACGAATCCCTTGCGTCTCGCGACCTCTCGCACCCCCGGATTCGTCGCCTGCCCGGACATGACACGCCATGCCCCTACGGTCCACGTTGGAGCGCGAATACCGAAACGAATGCCGCTACAACGACTTGTAGGGGCACGGCGAGACGTGCCCAACTACGCCCATACCTAGCCGCCGGGACAGTAGTGTGGACCTCATGTCCGCCCGCCACCGGATGCGCGCTGATCGGGCGTGAGGGCGCAAACCTTTGCGCCCCTACACGGTCCGCTTGGATCGCCGCCCTAGGGGCACGCGGGCATTCTTGCGTGCCCGGACATGTCGTGGTTCTTGACAACGCCATGTCCCCACCCGCCGATCGGGGGCGGTGCCGGAATTCGTGCCGAGGTAGCGACTTGCAGACACGGCGCTCGCCTTCGCAGTCACATATCGCGTAGACGCCTCCTGCGGTAACTACCAGGGCGACCCGCCGGTAGCCCCTACTCCACCACCTCAGGTTCCGTGCTCAGCCGCGCGAAATCCGATTCGGCATGGTCGCGCTTGAGCGTTTCCTCCAGCGTCGTTGCGGCCTCCGGCTCGCCGTTTGCCCGCAACAGTGCGGCTTTGTGGAAGAGCAACCCGGCTACGGGGTCGTCCACGAACGAGGCGACAACGTCGCCCTGTTCGACGTCGAGCGCCCAGCACACCGGTGGCAGCTCGCTGTAGAGGGTCTTCAGCGTCTCCAAGTTCTCATCCCGAGCCGGAGAACCGGTGTAAGTCTCAAGCGCCAATAGCACTTCCATCCGGTCGAACTCCGCGTATTGCCGTCTGATCGGTGGCAGCGTCGGGTTCTGCGGTACATCCTCCGAGAAGCGCCCGAGGAGCCTGGTCAGCAGCAGCGGGTTCAGCCAGTCGGCCGGCGTGTATCCGCGCGCGATGTGGAAGTCGAAGAACGGCATGCTGTCCATCTGCACGATGCACTTCGAGTGCATGGACTGCGCCGTCGGCGCGCCTTCGTCCTGCACCACGAAGCTGACCATGCGAGAGCGGCTGAACGGCCGCGGCGTCTTGAACGGTATCAGCGGCTCCTCTTCTGGCGATCCGGGCGCCGGCGGCACCGGCACGACGTGGGGTGTGTCGTCGGGCACGCCGACGCAGAACGTCTCGACGTCCTTGCGCTCGAACCACTCGATAAGCGGGCGACCAAGCGAGTTGGGGTTGCAGAAGCGGTCGTAGTCGTGGCTCCAGCCCGGCGGCATCACCCCGCGTTCCGGCTCGTGGGCGAACGCGTGGCTGAACTGCGGCGACAGGCACGCCATGTCGCCGGTGTTGATGTGCATCACCGTCGGCGACCGGATCAGGCACGCCACTGGCGGAACCGAGTGTTCCCACGCTTTGTCGACGTCGTCGCCGACGGCATCCATCGTGCCATCGACTATCGGCTTGACGGCGTGCACGGCCGGGAAGATCACGTCCGATATCTCGGTGAGGCCCTCGTTGTAACTCTCGTCGTGGCGCAAGGCCGTCATGTCGTACCATATGTCGCTCAGCGGCACGTCGGCCACCGCACCCGCCACCGGCCAAAGCGAGCCGAGCGTCATCAGAGTCTGATAGCCTCCCGCCGAGCCGCCGATCCAACCGATGCGCTGCAAATCGACCCAACCGAGCCGCCGAACTAGCTCGGCCATCGCCAGCGTATGGTCCATGCCCGACCCGATCAGGTTGAACATCTGTTCGTCGGTGGTCTCGATCGGCGTCATGAACGCCCAGCCCTTGGCGAGGTAGCCCGCCGCCCACTCCTCGCCGGCCATGTAGTGTATCGCTAATATCAGCGGCATGGTACCGGCGTCGGGGCGCGCGTCCAGGTTGGGTGGGAGCCACAGGCGCGCCACGCCGATTCTAGACTCGTTGGTGCAGTCGATGTACGGGAACAGGAAGTCGTGCTCGCTGCATTCGAGCGTCACCGGATTGTCCGGATCGCCGTCCGGGGTGTAAGGCACATCCTTGTCGATGCTGGAGACGATGGTGAGCGGGCGCGTGAGAGACCGCGCCATGGGGTTCTGGTTGTGTGAGTCGTGGATCCACTGGTGACGGTCGGTGGGCATGTTATGGCCTCCGCGGCGCACCTTCTCGGCGCGCATCGTGCTGCGTTGTCCGTGACGTTCCCGGTCGTGCTCGAGTGTCGGCACTCTACTGTGCAAATAGATTTCGCGTTCGGGAGGCCCCGGACCTACCCCACCAGAGCGATCGCGACGTCCATGACATTCGTTCCCGTGGGCCCCGTAACCACCAGATCGCCGGCCGCCTTGAGCAGATCGTACGAGCCATGCCGAACCAGCGCTTGTTCGGGCGAGAGCCTGGCCGACCGCGCACGCTCGACCGTCAGCCCGTCCACGAGTCCGCCCGCTGCGTCCGTGGGGCCGTCGGTGCCGTCGGTGCCGATGCTCGTCACGACGACGTCGTCGCGCTCCGCGATTTCGATTGCGGCCGCGAGTGCGAGTTCCTGGTTGCGGCCGCCCTTACCTGCATCGGCTCCAAGTGTGACGGTCGTCTCGCCGCCGAAGATCAGCGCGCGCGGTGGGGCATCGCCACTGTCGCCTTCGGTCAGCGATGCGACAACCTTGGCGACTTCCCGCGCCTCGCCTCTGAGAGATGACGTGAGAATCGTTGGATCGTACCCGGCCTCCTTCGCGGCCCCGGCGACCGCATCCAGAGCGAGTCGGTTGGTGCCGATCAGTTGCACGTGCGAACGCACGAACGCTTCGTCGCCGGCCTTCGGCGTCTCGGGTATCGATCCCGCCGCGCCGTCGACGAGGCGTGTGAGCACGGCATCCGGCACCGAACCTCGCAGGTCGTAGCGGTCCAGAATCGCCAGCGCGTCGCCGAACGTGCTCGTGTCCGGCACCGTCGGCCCCGAAGAGATGACGTCGAGCGGGTCGCCTATCACGTCAGAGAGAACCAGTGTCACCACGTGCGCGGGCGCGCACAGGCCCGCCAGTTGGCCGCCCTTGATGCGCGAAAGATGCTTGCGAACCGCGTTGATCTCGTTGATCGTCGCGCCGCACGAAAGAAGAGCGCCCGTAGCGGCCTGTTTGTCGGCCAGGCTTACGCCGTCTGCCGGCGACACGAGCAGCGCCGAGCCGCCACCCGATAGCAGGACGACCACCAGGTCGCGTTCTCCGAGCGTCGCGACCAGATCGAGTATGTCGCTCGCGCCTGCCACGCCCGCGTCGTCCGGGACCGGGTGCCCCGCTTCGACAACGCGCACGAGCCGTGTCCCGACGGCATGATCGTACTTGGTCACCACGATGCCGCCGGTGAGCCGCGCGCCGAGAGCTTGCTCCGCCGCCTCAGCCATCGGTCCGGAAGCTTTCCCGGCGCCAACTACGAACACGCGGTCGACACCCGAAGCGGGCGCGCTCCATGGTCC
>CAZSJP010000479.1:0-4399 GCA_964606675.1 uncultured bacterium | reverse complement strand
TAAACGCGACAAATCACCGAGTGGGTCGACCCGCACGGGGTCGCCAAACTACAACCCCGAGTGTTGCCCGGGAACCAGCATTCAGTCCACACGAGCAAAGTCGCTGAGGCTACGGTTGCCCCACCTGCGACCCACATGAACAGCGAAGACGACATCGTCTGGCTCATCAACGGGGGTGATGTGGTCAGTCCGGCGAGCGCTGACGGGAACTACGATCTGACGCTGACCGACACGTCGGCGACGGTAACCGCGCACGTGCCGCGTTCGACACCAGCCGTCCGTCCGTACGCGTCGGGATCATCGGTGAACCTCTACTATGGTGAACCCATTCTCATCGTGTACGGTACGCGGTCGCGTCGGGACACCATGAAGGCTTCGATTCGCGCGCTCGCCGATGAGATGTCACGCTGGCTCAAGCCCGGCGAACCGATGGAGTCCGGCCGGATGCCCATGGTCTCGGACGAAGAGGTGACGGAAGCGCAGTTGGCGTCGAAGAACGTGATTCTTATAGGCGGTCCGCGTGACAACAGCGTCACAGCGCGACTCATGCGTCGGATGCCGATACAAGAGGTGCGTGGAGCGCTGCAGGTATTCAATGAGGAGCCGATCAAACTGGACGGTCGCGGCTATGCGTTCGTCTATCCGAACCCCGAGTACCCGACACGCCTCGCCATGGTATACGCTTCCGATATCCCGCAGTTCTACACGCTCCGGCGCAGCAGACTCGCGCGCTGGGGAAGAATTCCTACGGCACCACACGCTCCACCGGACCTCGTCGTCGAGGAGGTCGCGCAGGTGGACAGCGCCAATGAGCTACGGTGGAACCGCGCCGTCCGGCGCAGGCTGTTCACGCACGGCTGGCAGCTCAAGGAGACGCGCGGCGCCGCTGTGGGACGTCACCCGGCGAACCGGCGCGAAGAGGCCGAGTTCCACGCTCGAGCATGGCTCAGAGCCGCCGCCGCCGACTACGCCTTTTCGTCCAACGCACTCGGCGACGTGCAGCACCCGGAGTTGCCGGTCGGATACGTGCCGGAGGAGGTGTCTTGGACCGATATCGGCGGTGTGCCGTTTCAGCTTGTCACATTCGATGTGGGCGGCGCCGATTTGATACGGTTTGCCGGACACAACGAAGCGGAGTTTCCATTCATTTACCCGGCACCGGATTGCAACGCGATCGATCTCGATCGGCGGTATCGCATAGTCGGCCGGAGTTGGGTACTCTTTGGGCTCGCGGCAGCGCATCACTACAACCCGGAGAATGTCCGGTTCTTCGAGGACAATGCACTGGTAGAGCAGTGTATGAGGCGGGAATGGGGCGTGAAGGGAAGGTGAGCGCGGCCCCGCGTTAGGTCGGCTCCGATCGGGGCCGGCCCAATGTGCAAACGCATCCCGTGTGTTCCCGACATGGCAGCGCGCCTTGCATTCTGTCGCCATTACCCGTATTATTGCGGTTACACCTGCCTCGGCCCGAACCCGCATCGGAGGAGACGCGCAATGGCCGACTGGAAACAACTCGCGCATTTCATGTACGGCCGCGGGTTCTGGTACAGCGACCCGCTTGACGAAATCCGCAGCCTGAGCGAGGAACAGCTTCTGTGGGTGCCGGGCCCGAAGTCGCTGCCGGTCCTGTGGCAGGTCGGCCACATCGCGTCGCGGGAGGCGCTTCACATCGGATGCTTCATCATGGGGCTTTCGCGTGATGAGCTGACCCCACCCCCATGCGAGGTCTTCTTCGAGTGGTCGTCGCCCGACGAGATACGCGCGGAGATCGACAGCGTTCCGGCAGCACTGCAGTGGGTCACGGACACGCGGGAATCGGTCCACGGATGGATCGACTCTCTGTCGGAGAGTGACCTGGAGCACATCGTGACCCACGACGAGCCGGACAACCCGCTCACCGTCGCCCATTGGCTGGCGATTACGACGGTGCATACGGGCGTGCACATCGGGCGGATTCAGCTCCTGCGGGCGCTCATCGAGGATACGCGCGAGCGGGACTGCTGAGGCGATGCGGCTTGATCGCCTGACAAGGAAAGGTGAATGCGATGCCTGACGACATCCGACAACCTGCATTGCAGCCCCTGAACGACGCGTGGTGGGACGACGTCCCGGCATGGGAGCCGCCTCCGGACGACACTCCCATTCTGGCGCCGTACGGTGACGTACGACCGGGCTACGAGATCGGCATGTCCGCCGCCGCACCCCAGGCCGCCGAGAACTTCGGGGACGAGGGCGACGAGCGTTACGAGGTGTGCCTTTGGAACATCTGGCACAAGGGAGACGACCCGGCCGAATCTGACGACCTGAAGCGCAAGATCAACGACATGCAGCTTGCGCTCGGCCTGTTGGACGACGACGTCCGATTCGTGCGCATCCAGATTACCTGCTTTCAGCGCTGTTTCCTGACGTTCCCACGCAACATCGATCTTCTGCTTCGCGGCATCGCCGACGGTCGCCCCGATCTCGACGCCGGCATCTCGTGCGAGCCGCCTTGGGCGGCCGACATGCGCCCGCTGCTGAGGTATCGCCGCAGCGGCAACCTTGGGCGGGAGAGCAAGTCGGCGCGACTCCACCACTTGCAGGGCGTCAGCCCGCTCGAAGACACGTGGCAGCAGCGCATCAGGGCGTACCAGACATGTCTTGTCTGGTGGGTGGCGAGCGGCGACATGTCGCTGCTGAAGGCGCAGCCTGGTATGGACGCCGAGGTGGCGGAGAGAGTCTATCGGCTGCTTGGCCCGCCAACTACGCTGAAGAGCCTGTACGTGCAGAAATTCGCCGCTACGCTGGGCTTCTGGGGTATCCCGTCGCCAGTCGATTTCGGCGAGCGATTCGGAACGCGTACAGTTGTCACCGAGCCACTTGCCGACGCTATCCGTCGCGAACTGGGCGACCGCGAGGATGACGTCGGCGAGCTGATCGCCGGTATCGACGACCACGGATCGTGCCATCACGCGTTCTTCCGGCACGTCGACCACGTGCTCGCTCATACTGGCGCCGGCGGACCTGTCGAGCTGCCGGGCGCAGGCGATGAGCGCAAGCGAATCACCAGCGCCATCACGAACTACGTCCACGCGATCGGCTCGTGGCTGGCCGGTCGTTCGCGGGATGACGCCGACGAGGCGTGGGAAGCGGGCGCAAACATCACGCAACGCGTGTACGACACCCTTGGCGAGTCAACGCCGGTCAAGCGGTGGCTTGCGGCGTGCCTGTGGATGAAGCTGGGAGAGAACCAGGCGCATCACGGCCGCGGCGCGCTCGACACCGACCCGGAGCGATTCGAGTTGCCGGCGGAAGCGTTTGGGGTCTGATGGGACGCGAGGTGGGTGGGCTGGGGCCGTGCTCACCTCGCGAGCGTGGGCGGCTCATCGGGCGTCTGCACGAGTACATCGCTCACGGCCACGCACCCAGAACACGTCATTCCGAGCGATGCATCGGACATCGATGGAGGAATCTCTGGCGTTCACACCTCCCCGTGCCAAATCTCCCCAAGCGCCAGGGCGGCGGGTCTCGGATTGCCATGGAAGTCGATGATGGTGGTGTTGATCGCCACGGACCGCCGCTCACGGCAACTCATCGAGGTAGACCCACTTCAGCTCGCCGGCCGGGACGATCACCGTCGATGGCTCTTTCCCGGGTATGATGGGCCGCACCTCGACGTCGTGCTCGATCTGGCTGTAGTAGAGCACTCCCCTTCTGTCTCCGTGGTCCATGAGGCAGCCGTACACTTCGTCCTTCGCGCCATCGATCACGGGGTAGTCCGCAACGCCGTTGCCGAGCGCCGATGCGTTGCTCAGCACGCGAGTCAGCATGGTCCAGAAATCGGCGTGTGTCGCCGGATGGTCTTTGTGATCGCCGGGCCACCGTTCATCGCCGTGCCAGCCCTCTATGTCCGCGGAACGAGGAAACATCACCACGCGGCCTGAGCCCACGGCGGCTATCCGGCCGCCGAACCGTCCCTCCAGGGCGGTCCGACCATCCTCGAAAGCCAATAGTCTTTCTCCGAGGGATCGATCTCCCTCGACCGTCATCGGGACGCCGACGTCGTGCGTGATCAGCACTCCGCCGGATTCGACCCAGGCGACGATGCGCTCCAGTTCGGGCTTCTCGTACGCGATGCCCTGCATCACGATCAGGAAGTCGTAGTGTTCCATGATGCCGTCGCGGATCAGGTGGTCGTCGACGAGATCGAAATCGATGATATCGCGTAGCTCTTCTATCTGCGGCCAGAACTTGCCCCGCATGCCCTTCTCGCTGAAGCCGTGCTCGTCGGCAAGGACGAAGTGCGTCCACGGATACCACACTGCCACACGGTTGGCGCGAGCGTATTCGCCGTTCATGAACGGTCGCGCACGTTCGAGTGCGAGCCACATGGCGGGCGAACGGAAGTGCTTGGCGAAAT
>CAZSJP010000478.1:0-4404 GCA_964606675.1 uncultured bacterium | reverse complement strand
GCCGACGACTCGCGGCATCTCGCGCAGGTCATGCCGGTCGCGGGTATCGGATGCGTCCGGAGCGACGCCGAGCACGTTGTAGGAGTCGGTCCAGCCCCGGCTCTCGGCGGCCAAGCCGATTCGCCACGACTGAGCCGCGGGCACCCTCGACGGCCTCGCTATCTGCTGAGTACCACCGGCGGCGGCTACAGGCCTGACGGTCAGCGAGCCAAGTCCCTCTTCGTTGTCGACCATGTACCCCACGAACGGCTTGAGGACCGACACCTGGCCCGCATCGGGATAGGCGCGCGCAACCATCAGGTCGCCGGCGCCGCTCCACGCCCTGATCGAGTCCCAGCTCACGTCGAATGCATACGGCAACGAGACCAGGTTCCAGCCGTCCGAAAGAGCTATTGGCTGAGCATCGACGACGCTGTGCGTGACGGCGGAGTCGGCGGCGGCACCGATCGGGTCCACGGAGATAAGCCACGTGGCCTCGCCCGGATACAGCCCGAACGAATCGTCCGCCTCGCTGCCATGCTCGACGTAGGCACCGTCGCGCCACTGGAACGCTCGCCATGCCCCGCGTGGCCCGGGCGCGCCGACGCTCTGCACCAACTTGCTGAAGAACGCCGGCGGGTCGTCCAAGGTGAACGGCGTGCCGATGAGCCTGTACGCATTCTGCAGCGCCTTTGTGAGGGAGTCCGGGGTGGCCGCATCGCCGATGAGATCGCGGTCTATCCCTGGGTGGGTCGGCGAATCGGCCACTCTGACTGTCATCGAGTGCCACGGCTCGAACCGCTCGTTGCCCCATACGTCGGTCGCCTGCAGCCGGAGCTGGAGGCTCCGAATGCCGATGGCATCGGCGGGCACGACGAGCGAGTAGGTGCTGTCTGCGGCGCTGACAGTCGTAGACACAGACAGCGAGTCTGCAGACCCCCCCTGACGATAGTGCAGGTACACCTTGTCAACGGCGTCGTTGTCGACCGCCATTCCGGCGACGCTCAGCATGCCGCCTGCCGCGACAGTGTCCGGGTGGGGGCTGATCGTCATGCGGCTCAGCTCGGGCGCCTGCTTGTCAAGCTCGGTCGCGAAGCTCCAAGTGGCCGGCGCCATCTGGTTCTGCGGCTCGGCCAAGTCGTAGGCGTTCACCGCCCAGTTTACCTGGCTGTCGTACGCCCAACGCCCATCAGGAGGCTCGAATGTCACCGTAGCGGCCGAGAAGAACGAGTCGCTGGCCGCCGCAAGAGTCCGGCTCACGGGCAAGCCCCCAACCGTCACGACTATCGAGCCGGTGTCGACGCCGGCATAGGCGTCACTCAGCCGGAACGTCACCGGGCTGTCGACCTTCACGTCGGCACCGTCGGGCGAAGGCGTCGACCACTCTACGAACGGCGCGTCGGTTTCCACAACGGTACAGACGCGGAAGACCGACAGATCGTCGACGTCGGCCACCAGCCGATGGTTCGTCTTGTCGCGCTTGGCCGGGATGCGTGTCCAAGGCCCTGCCATCGTCGGTGCATGAAACAGCCACAGATGCTCGATAGTGTCCGCGGCGACCGGATCGTACGGGATCGCGAGCGCCAGCATGCCTTGCAGGGCCTCGGCCGGCTCGACTTTCACGTCGAAAACCTTTCCCATGCCTGCCACGGAGTCGCCGGCAGCAGCCTTGGGAGGCACCAGGGCCTGCACCATCAGGGTGCACGGCTGACCGAACGTAGCCGGGTCGAAACCGACCGAGACGTCGCTATCGAACTCGACAGAATCGGTGGTAGTCACCTCGTCAAGTTCCTTGTCGTGCGTGTTGCCGATGGGGCGCGCCGTGCGGACCACGATCGTTCTCGACGATGCCGTCAAGCTGCCGTCGACGACCGCCCTGATCCGATACGGATCTGCATCGCGAGCATCCGACGGGCAATTCGCCAGGCTGACGCTGTCCGTGGCCACTCCATCTGTCGTGAGCGATACCGAGTGCGCCATGACGAGAGAGTCCGTCTCATGCGCCTCGTTCTCGATATGCATCGCCGACCATGCCACTTCCGTGCCATCGGCGACCTCGTTGCCGGCGGCGTCGTGCACCGTCACCTCGACCGTGATCCAGTAGCAACTGTCCGCTACCAGCGATCGCACCATGTCCGGTCCGAATTCGGCGTTCGCAGCCACGCCCGGCTCGACCGTGATCGTCACGGTGTCGGCAACGGTTGTCTGGTCGCGGCCGCGAACGATAAGGCTGGTGGTGCCCACCTTCCACGGCATGATGGAGACGCTGCTGGTCGTGTCGGCGCCCGGTTCGATCTTGACGACGTTCGTGTCGAGGGTCGTCCATCCGACCTTCAGCATGTCGCCGGTTACCGCGTTCCCGAACGCATCGGTCGCCGAGGCAAGCTCGAATGCGCCCGCGATGCCGGCGGTCATGGTCGCCGAATCCGACGACGAGATGGTCAGGTGCGCCAGCGTGTCCGATACGACCGACACCCACATCGTATCCGTCGTCGCCCCGATGGCGGCGACAAGCGGCTGCGCTCCGGGCTTGGTCGTCGTCGCGGCACTGTCGGAGATCGTCCACACCGAGTCGGGGCCCCACTCGACGACGGATGCCGGCACCGTCAGGCTGTCCCAGATCACGCCTCCCCATTGGTCGGAGACGTTCGAGACCCATACATCCGCGCCGATCTCGATCCGTTCGCCTGCGGACACCTCCGCCGCCTCGTGGGAGAGCGCCAGCTCTGTGGGCACACGAACCGTCACGCGTGCCGTGTCGGTCACGCCGCCCTTCGCCGCTCTGACGTGAACCGTGTCTCCTGCGGTTGCCACCATGCGCGTGGTGTCGCCGGCAGCCGGATCGAGGGACGCTTTCGCGGTCTCGACGACCTCCCAGGTCACGCCGGCCACCGAATCGGTCGGGAGCGTCTGCTGCTTGTCGTCGAAGCCCTCGACCGATAATCCGAGCGTGTCGTACCCGGCGATGGCAACGGTGTCGCTCGGCGATATAGCCAACCTTACCAGCGCGCCCGGCAGCGCTTCGACCGGTCCGACACGGGCCGAGTCGCTCAAATTGGCGCCATAGTCCTCTGCGGCCACCCAGTAGTACCAGCCCGTGCTTACGACGGCGGTGACGTCCGTGAAGCCGAGGGTGTCGGCGCCGACCGAGGCGATGGGCGCTCCCGGGCCGGCAGCGTCGTCGGCGCGCAGGATGGCGTAGCGCTCGACGTCGGCCGAGTCGCTGCCGGCCCACGTCAGGCCGACACCGCCTGCAACCGGTACGGCAGAAACGTTCGTCGGCGCGCTCGGAGCCGCAGTATCGGGGTTGACGTGCACGGTCGTGCTGAGAGTGTCGAGCGCACCACCAAGGTCGTGGACCTCGATCGCTACGTCCAGCGTCTCCGCCACGACCGGGAAGCCGGAAATAGCACCGTCCGCTGTCAGGCTGAGCCATCGTGCCGGTGCCGCTTCACCGACCCAGTCGAAGACGAGTTCGCCCTTGTCGGCGCCGTCATGGTCCGACGCGTACACCGTGTCGGCATAGGCGTGCCCGACGACCCCGGCGTACAGAGCGCTTGCGAGCGAATCGAACACGGGCGCGTAGTTCGTGTCGAGCACGGCCACGTGCAACGTAGCGCGCACCGTATCCGCGCTGTCGGTCACGCGAATCGAAAGGAGTGTGCCCGTCGCCTCGGTCGTGTCCGACTCAGCAGGGACACCCGATAGGTTCAGCGTTGTGTCGTTGTCGGCTGCGGGTTGCCGGACCATCCAATCGGGCACACTGGCGGTGTCGTCGACCGCGAACGTCAGGACGGCCCCGGTGTCGGGGTCCGTTGCCACGACGGAGTGCAAGAGCGGCTGTCCCTCGAAGACGTAGACCGTCGTACCGACGCCGGAGACGAACTGGGGCGGACGGTTCGTACCAGTCACCGCGATGCCAACCGTGTCGTTTGATGCCAGAGAACCGTCCGAGGCTTCGAAGATCGCCACCGTGTCGCCGGCCTGGTCGTACGTCGGTGTCCACCTGAAAGTTCCGCCAGCCACATCGGCGACGAACTCAGCGCCCGAGGGCAACGTCGGTGCTGTGTAGGTGAGCGACTCCCAATCACTGTCGGAGGCACCGACGGTGAACACCAACTCGACCCCCTCGGGAGTGGTCGCGTCGGGCCGGTCCACCCATACGGGGTAACGGTTCGTATTCGTGACGGCGATGGCGAGCGTGTCCAACACTACCACGCTGCCGTCTGTGGCGCTGATGACAGCCATGGTATCCCACTCGGTGGCTATTCTGAATTCGGGCGCCCAGCTGAACGTCGCAGTGCCTGCGTCGAACGCGGCACTGGCCGGCCCCGTGACCATGCTGTACGTCACGTCGTCGCCGTCGGGGTCGACTGCGCTCACCACGAACGACAGAAGTTCGTTCTCGGCTACGGTCGTGTCGGC
>CAZSJP010000477.1:246-4410 GCA_964606675.1 uncultured bacterium | reverse complement strand
CCCAGCCTTCGACGGGTTTGCCGAGCAGGCATCCGGCCGCGCGGCCGAGCCAAGCCCCGAGCAGCCTGTCGGATAGGGCTTCGTCGTCGAGTGTGAGCGGAATCTCGCGCGGGCCATCCGGCCGCAACGCCCGGATCGTCTCGAGATCCGACGGCTCACGCGCCGCAAGCTCCGGGTCGGGCACGAGCGCGTCGAGTCGATCGTAGAGCGCTGCCATCGCCTCTTGCGACGGGCTGTTCCCTTGCGCTACGAAGTCAGTCTCGATCGCATCTACCGCTGCCGCGTCGCACTGTTCCTCTCTGCGCTCTCTAATCTCGGCGCGGAGCAGGTTCGTGTCGTACCTGATCATGTGGTTCCTCCCGGTGATGTCTGTTGCCCGGTGATCGGCTGCCGGACGGGCCGACGGCAGAGCGCCCTGCATCGCGACGGGGTTCATGCTGTGCGGGGCATTCAGGGGCCGCGCGTCCCTCAGTGTCAGTCGACGTAATCCGGCGTTCTGCCCGCGTCGCCAACCTGGAATCCGAACAGAGTCGCTTTGTGGAGATGGAAACGCAGTTTCACCACGTGCCCGATCTTGCCGCCGGCCCCGCTCTCCTGCCCGAACCTTCCGACCAAACGCTCGTCGTTCCACCAGAGACGCATCTCGCCCCTGTCTCCGATAGTGAACCGGCTCACGTCGCGGCCCCAGCCTGGCAGGACATTGCCGTATTGGTCCAGTATCTCTGCTCGCAACCAGCCGTCGCGGTGGACGGATGCGACGGCTTCGACCCCTCCGCTGCCGTAGTTGCATAGCCAGCTCGTTTCGACCATGCCGTCGAGGTCGGCTTCGAGCCCGCAGAAATGACCCCAGGGCAGCCGCGCCAGGCCGACTTCTCGGGTCCGCCCCTCGCCGGCGGGCGTCTTGCCGTGCTGCATCTTCATGCCACGGTCCGAGCCGTGTTCCCAGTTGCACCCTTGGTAGAAGAACAGCGTCTCCGGCCCGCGGTCGAGGATCGAGACCGGCAGAATCATCCGGCTGTCGAAGCTTCCTTCCGGCTCCAATCCGATGAACTGCGTACGCGGGGCCGCGCGGTCGTACGTCGTCCCGTCGCGCGAGTACGCAAGCTCCGCAGTCATCGGCGAGTACTCCGGGTTGTTGTGGTATACCCACAGCAAGCCCACCCGCATGTCGCCGATGCATGTCGCCGTCAACCCGTAGAACTCGGTCCACTCGTCGTCGCCATCATCCGGCGTGAGCAGCATCCGTGGGTAGGTCCAGTGGTCGAAGTCTCCGCTGGTCGAGATCCCGATGAAGCGGCGTTTCGGGTGGGTACGAGGCCGCATGAACGCCGTCCAGAGCCCCGTAGTCGGATCGCGCTGGTCGAGGATGCAGTCGCAGTCGGTCATGTCCGCGGCGGTCATCACAAGCTTCGGCTCGGTCCAGGCGAGGCCGTCCGACGAATAGGCGACGCATACGCCCATGTCTCCCGGCTTCGCTCCGTCCAGGGTCGACGTCTTGCAGAAGGCGAAGCCGAGAGATTTGTACCGCCGCTCTGGATCGGGGTCGTCCGGGTCGTGGACGATGTTCCAGGCTGGGCCGTCGGCGCCTTTCGTTTCGGAGAGAATGTTGTTGGACGTGTTGCCGTCGAACTCGAACAGCCCGAGATCGGGCCGTTCCCATCGTACGCCGTCGCTGCTCTCAGCGAGGCAAAGGAGCATGCGGCGGCTTTCCTCGGTCTCGCCGTCGCCTGCGGTGTCGAACGAGCGGTACCAGAGCTTGTACCGCTCGGCGGCTTCGTCGTAGAGGAGCGCTCGCTGCGCACCGATGCCCGCGCGTTCCCACGGCATCTCCGGACGAAGCACGGACTCGGGCTCCTTGGTGGGGACGCCGAGCACGCGCCTCACTCCGGCGCTACGGTCAACCCATCTGTCGTCGAACAAGAACTCCATCCCAAGTCTCCATGAGCGCCTATGCGGCGCAGCCCCCCGTCAGGCAATCGTACGATTCAGGTCGACTATGTCGTCTACGTCCAAGTGGTTCACCTGTCCGCCAGACGCCTGAAGGCCACTTCGTAGTCGCGGAGAACCTTCTCGACGGCGTCGGCTTTCGACATTGGCACCCCCGGCCCCTTCCGCATGACCTCGCCTCGGGGGCCGTAGATCACGTGCTTGCCACCGCGCCCCTCACCCTTCACCACGGTCTTCTCGCTCGCATCGCGCCGCGTTCCGGCCTCTTGCTCTGCCGGTGGAGATTTCCGTGTGGGATCGGCCTTGCTCTTCTTCTTCATCGCAAGTACCTCTGGCTTGCATGCGGGTCGCGTCTCCGCATCAAAACTACGACCATCGTGCGGCGCCGACAAACGGCCCCACCTTCCCACGTGGGCGCCGACGCGTTAGATTATCGGAAGCCACGCCGACCGTATCCGCCAAACGACCGCCCACCGTTCATGCGACCAGCCAGGAGCGCCAACATGCCAGAATCGTTGCCGACCGCCCAACAACAGCTCTCGACCGCGCTGGAGACAGCCACCGGACAGGCCCACAGCGATCTCGCACGCCTGATCGCCGAGCTAGACTTCGCCGCAAGCCTCTGCGACCTGGAGCCGGACAGCGCCGACGGTTGGCGCAAGCTGGTCGACCAAGCCGAAGCAACGGCCGGAAAAGCCGCCGATGGCCCCGAGGCCAGCGGCCTCGACGACCTGCCCGGTCTGCTTGCGGAGGTAGAGGGTATCCTCGCGCCGATGGCAAAGGCTGCAAAGAGCTACACGATCTACAACGTCGGGCACGGACACATCGACATGAACTGGATGTGGTCGTGGCCCGAGACGGTCGCCGTCACGAACGACACATTCTCCACCGTCCTCCGCCTGATGGATGCCTATCCGGACTTCTGCTACTCACAGGACCAGGCGAGCGTCTACGCGATTGTCCTCGAACACAACCCGACCCTGCTCGAACGCATCAAGGAGCGCATCCGCGAAGGACGATGGGAAGTGACGGCCAGCCATTGGGTCGAAGGCGACAAGAACCTCGCCGGCGGCGAGAGCATGTCGCGTCACCTGCTCTACACGCGGCGGTTCGTCGAGGAGCATCTCGGCCTCAAGCCCGAAGACATCACGATCGACTGGGAGCCCGACACGTTCGGACACGCGCACTCGGTGCCGTCGTTCCTCGCGCGCGGTGGCGTGAAGCGTTACTACCACTGCCGCACCGGCATCGGCGCCAGCAGGCCGCCCGTGTACTGGTGGCAGGCGCCCGATGGCTCGCGCGTGCTGGTCTACAAAGAGATATCAAGCTCGTGGTACAACGGGCGGATCGAATCCAGCATGGTCAACTCGATGGCGAGCTTCTGCAAGACGACCGGGCTGAAGGCATGGATGAACGTCTACGGCGTGGGCGATCACGGTGGCGGCCCGACCAGAGCGGACATTGAGCGCGCGCACGAGATGCAGAGCTGGCCGATCTACCCGACGTGGGTTCTCTCAACCACCGAGCCGTTCTACGAGCTGCTCGAGGCCAACGGCGACAAGTGGACAACGCTCGACGACGAGATGAACTTCGAATTCCAGGGCTGCTACACCACCCAGACCCGTGTCAAGATGGCCAACCGGTTCGGCGAGCAAATGCTCTATCAGGCCGAAGCGGCCTCCGCGCTTGCGTGGGCGCAACAGGGACGGCCATACTCCTGCGAGCGGATGCGCGAGGGCTGGATCAACATCCTATTCAGCCAGTTCCACGACATCCTGCCCGGCTCCGGCGTCCGCGACACCCGCGAATATTGCATGGCGGGGTTCCAGGAGACGGCGGCACGGTCGGGCATCGCGACCTCCGAGTCGCTACGTGCGCTCGCCGCGAATGTCGACACCGCGTCGATCGCAGGAGCCGCCCCTGACATGCCCGGGCCGGCGACAGGCGCCGGGGCCGGCTACGAAAGCGGCATCAGCGGGATATCCGGCTACGACGGAGCCGCCGACGAGAGCCGCCCGTTCGTCGTCACCAACCTCAACAGTTGGGAGCGCGGCGGAGTTGTCGAAGCAGATCTGTGGGACGTTCCGTGGAAAGCAACCGTCGTGGACGACGACGCGGGCAACACGTGTGCGGCGCAGGTCCTCGCAACGGGCCACTACTGGGGACACGAGTTCACGAAGATCGCGTTCCCGGTATCGGGCATACCCGCCATGGGAT
>CAZSJP010000477.1:0-236 GCA_964606675.1 uncultured bacterium | reverse complement strand
GCGCACCCGCGGCGCCGGGAGCGCTCACAAGCCCGGAGCAAGGCATCGTCGAGAACGAGCACGTTCGCGTCGAGATCGACTGGGACACCGGCGGCATCAAGCGTCTCATCGACAAGGCCACAGGCACCGACCTTGCCAAGCCCGGTAGCCCGATGGGCATGCTCGAATACCTGGTCGAGCGTCGGCACGGCATGTCGGCATGGGTCATCGGCGACATCATGAAGCGCAAGACCCTC
>CAZSJP010000476.1:0-4416 GCA_964606675.1 uncultured bacterium | reverse complement strand
GTCTTCGGCATTCGATGACCCTATAGCGATTCGCGGATTGCACTGGATTGTTGGCAACGCACCAGAGCTGTGGCGGCTTCCCCGAACAGCGATTGACGACATGCCGGAGGGCGTCGGCAGGCAAGCTCGGTTCCCCGCGGGTGCGACGATACGCTTCCGAACGAACACGTCGCGGCTGCTGTTGGCGGCGCGATCTCTGTCGGAACCGGCTGCCGGCGGCGTGGACGTGTACGCAGACGGCGCGTTTTGGCGGACCGCGCATGTCGTCGGTGGCGACGAGGCGGAAGTTGTCTGCTACGACGGTGTCAGTGCTCGGATGCGGGACATCGATCTCTACCTACCGTTCCGACAGGAGGTGCGGATCGCGGCCGTCGGAGCGGACGACGACGCCGATCTGCTGCCGCCTGCGCCCGGTCCGGACCGGCCGATGGTGCTATACGGTTCATCCATCGCCCAGGGCGCGGGCGCGTCGCGGCCTGGGATGGGATACTCGTCCATCATGGGGCGGGCCATGGGCGCCGAGATCGTGAACCTGGGCTTCGGTGGCGCCGGCAGGGCGGAGCCGGAAGTAGTCGACCTGGTGGCGGACGTCGACGCTCGTTGCGTTGTGCTCGACCTCGGCAAGTCGTACGGAGAGCAATCGTCGGACGCGTACGCCGGTATGCTGGAGCGCTTGCGCACCGAGCGACCTTCGGTGCCGGTTGTCTGCATCACCCCCATATTCGCGACTCGGGAGCTTCATGACGCAGGATACGTAGATCTATCGCATCACGTTCGCGAAGCGATGCGGTCGCCCGTCGAGGACCGAATCGGGCGCGGCGACGCGATGGTGAAGCTTGTCGACGGGCTGGAGCTACTGGGGCCCCGTGACTCGGATGGGTTCTCGTCAGACGGTGTCCATCCTGGCGATCTGGGGCATTCCCGTATCGCAGAGCGCTTGGCTCGCGAAGTCTCTCCGGTGCTGAAAACTTGATCTCACTACGTGCCGCGCGCCATGCCGGCCTTCGCCCCGCTGCCGACCGATGGTACATTACCGTCAGAACGCGTGTTGGGCGGCGTCGCCCAACCCCACGGCCAACGCACCGCCGCGATGACAAACGGCCCGATTCTGAAGCGAGGCAACGATGACTACGCGCACCGACAAAGCGACCAGCCGCCGACAGTTCCTGAAATACCTGGCGGCAAGCCCGCTCCTGGCGATGGGTTCGCGCGTCGCGAGAGCGGCCGGGTGGGAGGAAGAGCCTGCGAGTCAGGCGCTCATCGAGCAGTGGCTCGAGCCGATGCCCGAAACCGGCGGGGTCATCGCCTCGCCGGGGGAAGCCATCAGCATATTCGACTTCGAGCGCACCGCGCGGCACGAACTCTCGGCCGCGCACTACGGGTACCTCGCCACCGGCATGGACGATAACGCCTCACTCATCGCGAACCGCACCGGATTCAGCCGAGTACAGGTGCGCCAGCGCCGGCTCAGAGACGTACGAACGGCCGATACGTCGGTGGAACTGTTCGGCGAGACGTGGAAGACGCCGATCAGCCTCGCGCCCATCGGTCAACTCAACACGTTCTACGAAAATGGCGAAGCCGCCATGGCGGCAGCGACGAAGCGCACCGGACATCAGATCATCCTCTCCACCGTCGCAACTGCAACGGTCGAGGAAGTCGCCGAGGCGGCCGGCAGCCCAATCTGGTTCCAGTTGTACCCGATGTGGAACTGGGACGTCTCGCGTCGATTCATCGAACGAGCGGACGCCGTGGATTGCCCCGTCTGCGTCATCACGGTCGACAACCCGACGGGCGGGACCGCTACGACGCTCCAGCGCTTCAAGCGGCTCGACGACAGCGAATGTTCCGATTGCCACACGAATTTCTTCGACCGCAAGCCCATGTTCGACGGTCTCGATCGCTCTCAAAGCTCCAACCACGAGAACTTCCGTCAGGCGCTGACGTGGGAGTTCATCGAGCAGGTGAAGGGCGTCACCGACATGAAGGTCGTCATCAAAGGCATCGAGACTCGCGAGGACGCTCAACTCGCGGTCGACTCAGGCGCCGACGGCGTGATCGTCTCGAACCACGGCGGGCGGGCGCCGGGAAGCACCCGCGGTACGATCGAGGCGCTTCCGGAGGTGGCCGACGGCATCGCCGGGCGCATCCCGATTCTCCTCGATGGCGGCATCCGGCGGGGCGCGGACATCTTCAAGGCGATCGCGCTTGGAGCCGACGCGATCTCCATCGGCCGACCGTTTGTGTGGGGTCTCGCCTCGTTCGGGCAGGCCGGCATCGAAGCCGTGCTGAACATGCTCACTCGCGAGTTCCAACGGCAGATGCAGGCATCGGGCGTCACATCCGTCGGCCAGATCGACCGATCCTGCGTCGAGGTCCGATAGGCTCGGCACCTAGATCGGTCACCAGACACCTACCCGAGGTCCGGGTCGCACGAAGCAGCCGGGACTTCGCATGTAGGAGCGTGCCGTGCCTCGTTCCCTGTGACCACATCGACATCCCAGGGCGAACGCCGCGTGGGTTTTCGCGGCTGGAATGAACCGAGGGGAGGCGAACCATGCAGTACAGGCAGATGGGCAAGTGGGGTGTGCGGCTGAGCACGCTAGGGCTCGGCAGCTACCTGACTATCGGAGGGAAGTGCGACGACAGGACCTCGCGGGACACCATCCGCGCCGCGTACGACAACGGAATCAACTACTTCGACACGGCGAACGCGTACGCACTGGGCGAGGCCGAACGGGTTCTCGGGAAGCACCTCAAGGAGTTCCCGCGTTCCGATCTGTTCGTGCTTTCGAAGGTGTTCGCCCCCATGGGCGACGGCCCTAACGATCGCGGACTCTCGGCGAAGCACGTGTTCGAGCAGTGCCATGCCAGCCTGGAGCGTCTCGGCATGGACTACATCGACCTCTACATGTGCCATCGCCCGGACCCGTCGACGCCGCTCGAGGAGACGATCCGGGCGATGGAAGATCTCGCGCGGCAGGGGAAGATCCTGTATTGGGGGGTGAGCGAGTGGTCCGCGGCGCAGATGGTGGAGGCGAATGCGGTTGCGCGGGAGATCGGCGCAAGAGCGATCGGCGTCAACCAGCCGCGTTATAACCTGCTGTACCGCCATCCGGAGAACGAGGTGTTCCCCGTCACCGCGGAACAGGGCATCGGCAACGTCGTGTTCTCGCCGCTTGCGCACGGGATGCTGACCGGCAAGTATCGTCCCGGCCAGGACGCACCGGAGGGTACGCGCGCCGCCGACTCCGAGCAGAACTCGGTGATCATGAATCTCTACTGGAACGAGGAGAACAAGAGGAAGGACCAGGAGGTCGCGGCAATCGCTCGGGATATGGGTGTGGCGGCGGCGCAGCTCTCCATCGCGTGGTGCCTCCGCCGGGATGAGGTCACAAGCGTGATCCTGGGCGCGACGAGCGTCGCCCAGCTCGGGGAGAACCTGAAGGCCGCCGAGATCGAGATGCCCGACGACGTGGTGGCGAAGCTGGACGAGCTGTGCCCGCCGGTCGGCGCGCTTCCGGGGGCATAGGCCTGGTCCCCACAAGGCTGAGCGACTGCGACTACGAGTTGCTGCGGTCGATGAAGCTGTGCGGCGCGACGTCGGTCGACGAGATCACACGGGCGTTCGTGACGACGCGCAACGGCTAGGGATCGCCCGCGATGCACGGCAGCACGTCATCGATGACACGACGAACGACGCATTGCAGCTCC
Organism: uncultured bacterium; assembly: GCA_964606675.1. Taxonomy (GTDB): domain Bacteria; phylum Latescibacterota; class MWCZ01; order MWCZ01; family MWCZ01; genus CAZSJP01. The sequence goes on along the minus strand of CAZSJP010000476.1, from coordinate 702 downwards.
GCGGCATTGCGCCGCTGCCCCGGCCGATGTAGCCTCTTTCTGAATCGTGTCTGGCGGAGCGCTTCGCAGAACGGAAACCGATAGCGAAGAGGGATCGCGGCGATGAGGTATCCGGTGGCACTGAGAGGAAGCGCCAGGATCGGCATGGTCCTGGTGGCCGCTTCGATGCTGGCGAGCTGCGCCGGCAACGTCAGAGTCAGCTACAGCGGCCGATGCCAGGCGAACGCGTGCGGGACAATCGTCGCCAAACTCTCCGTTCCAATACAGAGGGTCAGCGTCACCGTAGACGACTATCTGGTCGTCGAGGACGAACATACGGAGTTCGTTCGGATCGACAACGTCCCCAGTGGGCGTAGAACAGTGCACATCGTGGGATATACCTTCGAGAGGGACCCGCTCGACATGCAGGTGGCCGTCGTTGTTAGTCCGGGGCAGACGGAAACGGTCCTCGCCGAGATACCACCATTCATAGCGGGCTACTACGTCTACCTGGCAGCGACGACGTTGGCCATGGTAATTCTGCTCCGCAATCCCTGGTAGAAGCGGCGGTCTCGCGTGCGCCCACGACCCGATTCGCGCGTGGCGACGCGCTGCCACAGCGCTTCTGCCGCATCAGTCCTGGGACGCGCCCATATCCATGCCACCCTTGCCGGCACCGATGCACGGCGATCCCGGCTTGAGCGTGTAGTCGCCGTTCGCTGC
>CAZSJP010000475.1:0-4420 GCA_964606675.1 uncultured bacterium | reverse complement strand
TCGCGGTTTGGAATGAACTTCTCGGGCCTGCGACCGTCATTCCTGCCTGGTCGCTCGCTCGAAAGAGCACGCTGATCGGCTCCATGCGAGGTCGGTGGCAACTTCTGCCGGATTTCCCTTGTTCACACGCGTTTGAGGTTGAGCTAGCCAACAGAACCCAGGGGCCTGACGGAAGGAGCTCGTTTCAGATTGTGCAGAAGAAGGGCTGCAGTTGCGTTCTTTCTCGTTGCCGCACCTCTGGCAATCCCTCGGCCGATTACCTCCCCTTGCTATGCCTCGACGTTCAGCGTTTCGCCGGAGGACACAGTGTTCCGAGACAAACCTCGCCGTGGCCGGTTCCGCAGTGTCCGTACTGCAGGTCGATGAAACGCAACCGGCCCGACGCTAAAAAGTTTCGGTAAGTTTAAAGGAAAGCACAACCCAGAAGGCAGATGATCGAGGAGTCTGAATGCACCAAGAGGAGCGCGCGCATCGGTCGCGCCTGCGAACCCGCTGGACCGCCGGATTCCCCTTATCACAAACGCTGACGATCGATAACTTCGGCGTTCCACGCGACTATTCACTTTGCCCCACCAGGGCATGATCGTGGTGCAACGGGACCCGATTCCGTGAGAAATCGAGTCCCCAAATCAGAAGCTCTGGTAGCGGGGGAAGGATTCGAACCTTCGACCTCCAGGTTATGAGCCTGGCGAGCTACCAGCTGCTCCACCCCGCGTTGAGCGACTAATTGTAGCGATAGTCCGGGCGCCCGTCAAGTGTCAAGCCCGCGTGGCCCGCGCAAGACCTCGGCGTGAATGGCGGAAATCGCTTGTTTGTCCGGCTTCTGCCCCTACTCGGCTGCTCGCTCCATCACCTCGGCTATGTCCACGATCCGCCGATCGGACGCCGAGAGAATGGCCGCTTCGACGACCGCGAGCGCCAGAATCGCTCCCTCGGTGTCGGTCTCGGGCAGTTCGCCGGCGTCGATGCACCGCCCGAACTCATTCATCTCTTCCTGCTGAGTGTTGATCTCGGCGACCGCGACCGCACTCGTACCGTATGGCCGGCGGATAGTCTTCTCGGCCCGGTCGGCCTCCGCGTAGAGGTTCGCATCGGTGCCGTACAGCTGGATGAAGTTGGCGCCGGTTACCACGTAATGGCTGTGAAGCGTTCCGAGCAGCCCCGACTCGAACTCCAGGAGCGTAACGGTGCTGTCATCGTTCTCGGGCATCAGCGCAGATCGCATGAAGGAACTGACGCGTTTGGTCGGTCCGGCGAAGTTGTGCATCGTGTCGACAGGGTGGATACCGAGCTGTATCAGCGGCACCGCGGGGCATGTCTCGCGGCTGTACCGCCAGCTCTCCGGCCCGACCCCGAGGCCGCCAGAATGTGAGAAGCATGCCTCGAGCGATATCAGCGTGCCGAGGGCGCCAGTGTCGAGAATGTGGCGAGCCGTGCGGAAGCCGCCGGCGCGCCTGGTGTTGTGGCCGACCATAAGGGTACGGTCGGCGTCGCGAGCGGCATCGGCCATCGCGATGCCCTCCGCGACAGTGTTGGCGATGGGCTTCTCGACGAACACGTGCTTGCCGGCCTCCAATGCCTGCTCGACCATACGCGGGTGAAGCGCGTTGGGAACGACGAGGGACACGCCCGCGATCTCGTCGTCGTCGAGCAACTCCTCAAACGACGCGGCGTCGGCTCCGGCTCGTTGCGCAGCGTCTTGGGCGAGGGATGCATTGATGTCGCAGACCGATTTGATGCGAATCGACTCGGCGTCCACAGCGCCGCCGAACACCTGAGACCCGTAGCCACCAACGCCAACCATGCCGATAACTGCCATCTGTAGCACTCCTGTCGTGGATGATGTCGCGCACTCGGTCGCAACCGTGCGGTCGCACGAGCGAACGCCTCGCCACTGAGCGTACGATCCTGACCCACCGTGAGCAAGCCGACCGACCACGGGCGAAGCCCCAATACGGCACGCTCGGATGAGACGAGACGACCTCCGCCGGTGTTATGGATAGGTGAACGCGGAGGACAAGCGCGGCAAGATTCCGTCGCGTGAACGTGTTCCGCGACAGTCAACTTGCATGGACAACAAACTTGGAGAAGGAACCTTGAGGAACTTCGTCATGAGCACGCTCATCGCCGCGACAGTTACGGGTGTCGCAGTCTTCACCGGAGGAACCGATGGCGACGACCCGTACAGGGCGCGGTGGAGCGATAGATCCCAAATCGCGATCGATGCCGACATGTCGGGGCACGCGGCTCCAGAGATCGGCAACGTTCCCGATCTTCTCGTTACATCGGCGCACGCACCGAATACCGTAATCACGTTCAGCGATACCGGCAGCACAGGCGACCTGCCCAACATGACGATTACCGTCGATAGGCCACGGCACGCGCCGAAGGCCGACGGCTCACCATACACAAGCGGGGCGCAACGCGCGCCTGAGTCCAATATCGAGTAACAGCAGGGCGTTAGGGCGCACCGGGCGGATCGTGCTCAGTGCGCCTGGCGCGCTCCTATTTCCTCCGTCGGGCAAGCCCGGCGATTGCCATGCCGAGCCAGAACGCGACTACCCCTGCGACAATCCCGACATATTTGACGATCTGGTTCTTGTCGACGACCGGGACAACCTCCTCGACGCCGTCGCGTATGCGTATGACGGCCACCGGCGACACCGTAACCCTTCCGCCGCCGCCGCCACCTTCGCCCTCGCCCTGGGCGCTCGGGTCCGATTCGCTGCCGCCGCGGCCTTTGCCACCACCGAACCCGAAGTTCACAGTCACCTTGCCCACAGGAATGATCGTGATGTCGCCGATTTGCCTCGATTCGCCGTAGATCGTGTCCGTTTTCGCCTTGTCGGCGATCGCGGCGACCCTATCGGATTGCTCTTCCGGGATGCCCATACGTACCTCCTCGGACGTCTAGAGAAACCATTGCGGTCCGGCCGCCGACCTGCCCGCCGGGCGCGTCTGAAGCAGTTGACCGTGCAGTCACTTGGCGAGGCGGAACGCCCGGCCCGTTGGGGCCGAAGCTCCGGCCGTAGTACGATTAAGATATGGCGGATTGCGGCGCGCGACCACCGCCGGCATCGGCCTTGTGCGACATGTTGCCGAGAACTGTCAGACCCTATAGCGGCGCGCACGCCCGCGGAGGGGCCAACGAATGTCGAAAGCCAGCATAGCGTGGGAACGCGTACTATCCACCCGTGGCGCGACACGTGCGACGGCGTACATGGCGTCGAACAAGATCGTCACTCACGACGGCACCATCCATGCCGCGTGGCTCGATACGACCGGAACGTCTCGTATTCGGGACCTGTCTATCTCGGGCGATCTTCTCGGCGAACCTGTCGTGCTGCACGAGGGAATCGATAACCACTGCGGCGGCTCTCTCACGGTTGACGCCGACGGATACCTACACTACATGGCCGGCTCTCACAATGAGATACCGTTCGCACATCGCGTCAGCCGCGAGCCGTGGACGACGGCCTACTGGTGGCCGGCGAGGCCCGTGGGCGACTGCCCTACCTACCCGTCGCTCGTGTGCGCGGCGGATGGGCGCCTGCATCTGGGCTATCGGTGGTGGCACGGAATCGCCTCCCGGGGCACGCCCGGAAGCTACCACCCGGCGCCGTCGTTCGGCTACCAGCGCACGCAGCCCGGGTGCTCGTGGAAGGGCGTGGGGAATCATCGCGGCGAACTCGATGCCTGGTCGGATCCGGCGTCGCTGGTGGTTCCGATGGTGCCTCGCGGCTACGCGCAGTTCGGCGGAAGCCTCGCGGTCGGGCCTGATGGCCGCCTGCACGCCGGATTCCACGTCTACGACCAGGAATTCGCCAACCGAGGGCACACCCTCGGCTACATGGTCTCAGACGACGGTGGCGACGCGTGGTCCGATGCGGCCGGCACAGAACTCCTGCTGCCGTGCGGACCCGATACGGTCGACACGCTCGAAACCGGGCCCGATCTCGACATGCGCGCGTCCAACGTGGCCGTGGCGCCCGACGGGAAGCCGGCCATCGCGGCAATGCATCGCGACACGGGCGGTGCGACGTTGTGGGAGCTGGCCGACGGAGCATGGCGGTCGACCGACCTGCTGCCGGTCCTCCGTGCCGAGCAATCCGACCGGTGCTTCTCGATGGACGGAACACTCTCCTTCGACGCTGCCGGGAATCTCTATGTGGCCGCGCAGACAGTGCTGGACAAGAGCCACTGGGGCGACGCCGCCTCGGAGGTGGTCTTGCTGTTTCGGGCTTCAGGAGCCGACGCCTGGCAGTTGCTTCAAGTCTCAGAACCCGACCCGGAGGTGCCGAACTGGCACCCCAGCCTCGAGCGGATATCCAGCGCGTTCCAGACGATGGACGTGCCGCACTTGATGTACCAGCATGGCACAGGTGGTGTCGGCTGCGAGACCTACTCCTTCACCGAGGTC
>CAZSJP010000474.1:2169-4426 GCA_964606675.1 uncultured bacterium | reverse complement strand
GCTTTCAGGACGACTACTACACGCGGCTCATCGACGAGTACCGCAAGAACCTGAGCCACCACGACGTGAATGTCTTCCTCGTCCACCAGGAAGACCACGACTCTCACATACACGTAAGCAACCAGGTTCTCGAGGCGTTTGTCGACGACGTGCACGACTACGAGACGTTTGCCACCATGGATGAGATAGTGGCCTGGCTGAACGTGAGATACACGGTCGACGAGCATCCGTATCAGCTCATCGAGATGGACGACCCCCTGACGTGCCACGGCGAGCTGAGGAAAGCATCGGCGGCCGGCGACCTGCGGAAGGATTTCGCTCAGAACGAGAAATGGGGAGCCGGTGACAAGCCGAACCCCACGCACGCGGCTTACTACGGAGCCGACTGCTTGTGGATCGTGGAATCGGGCTCGCCCGTCCCCAAGATATTCTACGACTATACGAAATCCGACGGCTACCCATATAAGGAAGACGGCGAGTACCCAACGGAGCCGATCCCCACAGTTCGCGACGTTCGAATCGAGCAGGAGCGCGTCGCCGACAACTTGCGCGTCAGCGTGTCGTTCGTGTCCGACGGGGAAGCCGACTCGTTGCCCCTGGCCCTGTGGAACAAGCCGATGAACGGTGCACGCGAGACACGCCTGGTCGGCGCCGACGAGGAAGGGCGAGAATGCGCCATCTGGCGGACCCGCAAAGCCTTAGTCGCGCTTGTGAGAGGCGTTACCGTCGGGCCGGTGAGCAGGACGATCACTGTGCCGCTCGGGAAATAGGGCGGCAGCATGTGTGCCGTGGGAGCGGTTCACAGCGACTAGGTCGTGTACTCAGCGTTGATGCGAACGTAGTCGTACGATAGGTCGCACGTGTAGACTTCGGCGGCGCCCGCCCCCGCGCCGAGGTCGGCCGCAATGGTCAGCACCGGCTGCTGGAAGTGCCGCTCGGCATCCTTCAGATCGAAAGCTGCGGGCATCCCCGACTCGAACAGAAGCAGATCGTCGGCCCAGACGCGAAGCCGCAGCGGGTCGAATGCCGCGCCGGATCGTCCGAGAGCCGCGGCGATTCGCCCCCAGTTCGGGTCGCCGCCGAACACGGCGGTCTTGACGAGCGGCGACTCGGCGACCGTTCGCGCCGCCATGCGCGCATCGTCGTTCGACACTGCACCTGAGACACGCACCGTCACGTAGCGAGTGGCACCCTCGCCATCCTTCGCGATCATCTCCGCAAGGTCGCGGCAGACCCCCGCGAGAGCGGCGCCGAACGCGGTGTGATCTGGCGATCCGGGCGCTGGCCGTCCCGCTCCCGATGCGCCGTTGGCCATCAGCAGCACCATGTCGCTGGTCGAGGTGTCACCGTCCACCGTCACCCGGTTGAACGATGTCTCCGCGGCGGCGGCGAGCAACTTGTGCAGGTCTTCCGACGCCAAGTCGGCGTCGGTGGTGATGAAGGCGAGCATGGTCGCCAGGCGCGGAGCGATCATCCCGGCGCCCTTGGCCATGCCGCCGACGGTGATGGTCTGGCCCGCGACGTCCACGGTGCGGACGGACTGCTTTGGCACCGTGTCGGTGGTCATTATCGCTCGGGCGGCTGAGTTTCCGCCATCGTCGCCGATGGCGGTTGCCGCTTGTGCGACTCCCGATGCGACGAGGTCCATCGGCAGGGGCCGGCCGATGACGCCCGTGGAGGCGACGAGCACGTCGTGCGGGTCGATTCCGAGAGCGTGAGCTGCCCTCTGGCACATGTCGATCGCGTCGCGCTCGCCTTGTTCGCCGGTGCATGTGTTGGCGTTGCCGGCGTTGACGACTATCGCCGAAGCGCGCCCATCGGATACGTGCTTGCGCGTGACGAGCACGGGAGCGCCACAGACGAGGTTCGTCGTGAATACTCCTACTGCGGCGGCGGGTCGGTCGGAAGCGATCAGCGCAATGTCGAGCGCGTCGTCGGCCTTGAGCCCGGCAGCGACGCCGGCGGCCCGGAACCCACGTGCGGCGCACACTCCGGTTGCGTCACGATTCATACCCGGTGCTCTCCATGCGGCAACTGCATCCTGTCGAGCAACGAAGGTGGCCCGATGACCATCATCGGAGACATCGAGCCATTCGATCTCGAAGCCCACGGCACTCATCTCGGCTCGGTAAGCTTCCGCGCTCCCTGCCCGTGCGGCGATGCGCGGCAGATCGATCGTGATAGGCGAACCGTCGTGCCACGCTTCCCGCGGTTCAAGCGCACTCTCGTCAGTACTTGCCATTGGCGACGAATCGCC
>CAZSJP010000474.1:0-2152 GCA_964606675.1 uncultured bacterium | reverse complement strand
GAACAACACCGGCGATCCGGTTACCATCACCCGCCGCACCTCGCGAAGGTACGCCTGACGATCGTCGTCGGCGATCAGCATGTGCAGGCACGACACGTCTATGCCCGCGCCCATGGACGAGTCCGGCAGCGGCAAGGCCAGGTTGTCGGCGACGACCACACATGTGCGCCCGCCGACCGAGGCCAGGCGCTCCTTCGCCTTCCTCGCCGCCGACCGTGCGATGTCAATTCCGAGGTAGTCGAGCCCTAGCCCTACCAGCACTTCTCCCGCGTATCCCTCGCCGCAGCCGAACTCTGCAACGGGCGGCCCGGCCTCCACATTGAGGGCGGACTGGGCGACGAACGACTCGATCCGGTCGCGGACATCGGCCAACTCGGCCGGGTTGGCCGTCCAATGCTGCACGCCCTGAGCGTAGACCGCGCGGTACCTATCTTCGTATCGCGTGTAGTGAGGCTTCTGCGCATCGATGACCGGGGATCGCCCTCGGTCACGCATCGACGATGCAGCCGCGCAGATACGCGGCGAATCTGTCCATGCCCTCGACGGGTTCGTCCGGCTCTTCGTATTCGATGTTTATGAAGCCCACGTAGCCGGCGCCGCGCATGGTCCGCACGACTTGCCGATAGTCCACCGGTTTGCGCTCGCCATCCTGCATGCAACTCACCTTCGCGTGAGTGGTGGCGGTCATCGGCGCGCAGCGGGCGAATTGCTCGTGGACGTCGCCCTTGAAGTTGCCGTAGTCGAGGTTGATCCTGACCCACGGGTCGTTGAGCGGCTCCACAAGCGCCAGCGTGCTGTCGGCGTCGTCGGTGAGGCCGCCGTGGTTCTCAAGCGCCACGACGACCCCTTCGGCCTTGCCCAATTCGGCACATTCGGCCAGGCCGTCACGCACCCATTGCTCGGCGACGGATCGCTCGACGCCATCGGGGCACGGGCCCGCGAACACGCGCAGCACGGGCGAACCGAGGATGGCGGAGTTCATGATCCACTCCTTCACCGACGCGATCTGCGTTCGCCGTTTGTCCTCGTCGGCGTCTGCGAAATTGCCCCCGAGAGCCGTGGCGGAGAGCTCCAGCCCGCGAAGGAATATCTCGCGCTTGATGTAGACGAGATACTCTTTCGTTGTTTCGGGGAAGTAGTACGACGTCATCTCGACACCGTCGAGGCCAAGGTCTCGCGCGATGTCGAGGAACTCCTCCAGCGTCATCTTGCCCGCTGTAAGCAGATCGCGATATGAGTAGGCGCAGGTACCGAGCTTCATGGCGGGAACTCCTTTGTGCGGCGTGGTGAGTCGATCGATAGACCGGATCGGCGTTCAATATGAAGGTAGCGACAACCACGCCGCGAGGCCACCGTGGGGTAGATGCGGGAACTTGCCCGAGTTCACGGCGCCACTCTGTTGTGCCTTGCAGGATCGGCGCTCTTCTTCCCAAAAGTGTCGACCGCCCAGAAGACGTACGCGGCTCGGATTCCGTTCATCCCGTCGGCTTCGCAGATCTCTCTCAACAGTTCGTCCGCTTCGCCTCGCCTGTCAAGCGGGATCCTACCCTCACGCATTAACTGGTACAGCGCATCGTGGACGAGGGAGCCGCGCATGAACGTCTTGGTGTCGAACGTGGGTCCGCTCGGCCCGTCCCACGCATACCCGTGCTTGATGGTGAGCATGCCGTCCTGCGCGAGGTACATGTAGCGCGTGTCGATAGGTCCGTACTCACCCAGGCCTGTCCGAATCCGATACGTAGCCGCGAGTGTGTACTTGTAGCGTGCACGCTTCCGATAGGCGATGTTCGGCATTGGGTCCTCCCTGCCTGTTTGCGCTTGCATGACCAGCCGGCGACTGCCGCTACGACGCGAACGACGTCTCCCGAACCGGCGTTGGGTGAGACGCGAGCGCCTCGCTCAACGCCAGGTGTCGTCTTAGATGAGGTCGCCGATCGGATCGCGGACACCGGTGCGTGCGCGTCGGCTCGGCTCGGGGGCACAACGGCGCCGACTACCACCATCGAGCCGGTCTCGACCCCAGTACTACCTCCTGCACTGGCGCGGCCGGCGGACCGGCCGCATAGCGAAGGATACTCCGGTGGCGGATGCAGGGGAAGGGGAGTGATAGAAACGGGACACGTCGGCTGCGTCGCTGGACGAACCGGCTTGG
>CAZSJP010000473.1:0-4429 GCA_964606675.1 uncultured bacterium | reverse complement strand
AACCACCAGCGCGCGTTCCGATCGACGGCGGCACGGCCTTTGGTTTGCCGCGCGCACGCCAGACGATCGCCGTGCCCACGGCGCACAGCGCAATGCTTATCCACTGCGCCGAGCTAAGTCCTGCATGCGGGAAATGAGCTGCAACTGCCTCTCTGAACGCCTCCACCTCGTCCATGCTGCCTGGGGTCAGAACGCTGTAGTACGCCGAGACGAGCACGCTGGAGTCCAGTCGCCAGAACTCGGTGACGAAGCGCTCGATCCCCATCGCCAGCATGGTGGCGCCGATCATCGTACTGGTGGGCGGATACCTCCGGCGCACCACGAACCACAGAACTGCGAACGCGGCGTAGGACAGCAGCGTCTCATAGAGCGGCGTCGGGTGCACCGATAGCGACGTAGGAACGGTCCCGCTGGGGAACGCCATGGCCCAGGGCAGTTCCGTCGGGCCGCCATAGTCGCCGTCGCCGGATAGGAAACATCCGATGCGGGTCGTTCCATATCCCAGGACGAGGATCGGCCCCATCAGGTCGGCAACGTGCGGCATGGATAGCCCGGCGCGTCGAACGACCCAGTAGATGGCGACGGTCGCGCCTGCGAAGCCGCCGTAGAAGGTCAATCCGGCGCCGGAGAAGAGCATCGAAAACGGTGCGGCGACAAACTGGGACGGCGCTTCGACGACGAGGAAATAGAGCTTCGCGCCCACGACGCCGCCCACCATCGCGGCGATGGCAAGGCGGTCCGAGAAGCCGTCCGGAAGCTGCCATGCGTCGGTCTGCCGACGAAGTAGACTGGCGCCGACGATGAACGCCAGCGCCAGCATTGTTCCGTAACTGTGAATCTTGAGTGGCCCCAACTCGAAAAATACAGGCAGCATCTACACTCCGGCGATTAGGCGAGGCCGTCTGTTGGGGCCTCCGAAGGAGCAACTCTGCGGCGACTCGGCTGCGCCGCTCGTCCTACGGCGTGGCGGGCGGCTTCGCATGCAAGAACATGTCGCACGTCGGGCAGCGTCCGGGCGCGCCCTCGGACGCCTCGGCATGCATCGGGCAAACGTATACCGTCCCTTCCGGGGCGTCCTTCATCTGCAGCAACCCGGTACAGCCGTCGAGCGGGCACACGCCCGGCTTCGAACGCGTCGTGTCCGGGTGCATGGGACACACGTATGCGACAGTAGTATCGGTAGCCGCGGCGGTCATCTGCGTTGCGGCCGCCATTTCCGTTGCAGCGGCCCCTTCCTGCTGCGGTTGATCCTGCGCTGCTTCTTCGGGCTCGCCGCAACCCCACGAGACCAGTGCTGCGGTAGCCATGACAACGGCACACATAGTACGTAAACGCATCGCTCCACCCTCCTGAATGCTCATAGATACTGGCGCCTGTTACGTTGACCGCTCTGCTATCCATGCCGACGATCTCCACGCCGGATGCCGCCAGACGTCGTCGTCGGCCCTGTGGAAATATACGGCCGGAGAGGCGCACCAACAAAGCTGCGAACGCCGCCCACTGGTTGACCCGGATCGGCGATCTGCCGATCATTACTATGATACATGCTTTCGGCCGAGCGCGAGTTTCGGCCTGCATAGCGCATTGCTTCGGCCACGTTGGCTCCGCCATCTCGTGGCGACCGAGTGCCGTCCGATAGTTCTTTCGACGGACCACTCCTGATTCCGCATTATTTCGCCGCACAGGCGAGGAGGACACAGCAACATGCCGCTGGTAACAATGAAACAGATTCTGGACGACGCCATCGCGAAGAACTATGCGGTGGGCGCCTTCAACATCAACAACATGGAGCAGACGCTCGCAATCATGGGAGCGGCCGACAGGACCGAGTCGCCCGTGATCCTGCAGGCAAGCCGGGGTGCGAGGGGATACGCTGGAGCAGTCATGATATACGGGCTGATCCAGTCGGCGATGAAGATCTATCCCAATGTTCCCGTGGCGCTCCACCTTGACCACGGCAACAGCTTCGATTCCTGCAAGGAAGCCATGGACGATGGCTGGACCTCGGTGATGATGGACGGCTCTCTCGACGAGACCGGCAAAGTCGTCTCCGAGTACGAATACAACGTGGACGTCACAACGAAGGTCGTCGACGAGGCCCACAAGCGCGGGATAACCGTCGAGGGCGAATTGGGCACGCTGGGTGGCATCGAAGACGGCCACGGCGCCGACAAAGTGGTGCTCACGGACCCAATCCAGGCTGTCGATTTCGCCACCCAGACCAAGGTCGACGCGCTGGCGCTCGGGTTCGGCACGAGCCACGGTGCGTTCAAGTTCAAGGCCGAGCCGGTGCTTGAGTACAGCATCGTCGAGAAGGTCAACGCCAAACTGCCGAACCTGGCGCTCGTGAGCCACGGTTCGTCGAGCGTGCCGCAGGACCTAGTTGCCGAGATCAACAAGTATGGCGGCAACATGCCCGGCGCGATGGGCGTTCCGGTCGAGCAGCTGGTGCGCTCGATAGACCTCGGCGTGCGCAAGATCAACATCGACACAGATCTGCGGCTTGCCGGCACGGCCACCATCCGCAGGTTCTTCGCCGAGAACCCGGCCGAGTTCGATCTGCGGAAGTACCTCGGGCCCGCCATGGACGCCATGTCGAGCGTCGTCGAGAACCGCATGGTGTCGTTCCGCACGGCGGGCAAGGCAAGCGGCATCGGCACCCCGGTTTCGCTCGAAGATACCGCGAAGGTATACGCCGCGGCGTAGAGCACGCGCAAGATCACGCCCAAGATCACGCCCGGAACGCAGAAGGCGCGTCAACTCGGCTGAGTTGACGCGCCTTTGTTGTCCACGTGCGGTGCATCCAGGCACCGGCGCGCCGGAGTGCCCTACCAGGCCTCGGCGTAAATCTTGTCGACCAACTCCATCGTCTTCAGCGCGTCGCCGAGGTTGGTCTCCGGCGCCTCACCGGACGCGATGCAGTCGATGAAATGCCGGTTCTCGGCTGCGAAACCGTTGAATACGCGCATCTCGTCGCTGCCTGCAACGTCCTGCGCAGTGATCACTTCGGGCTCGGCGACGTTGTCGGCGAAGATCTCCGCCCTGCCGTCGGGGTCGCAGAACGCGCTGATGCCTTCGGCGTGCATCTCGAACGTGTGCCGCCTCGCGCCGACGTTCCAGTTCGTGAGCAGCACCCCGACGGCCCCGCCCTCGAAGCGAATCAGCGCGTTGAACATGTTGTCGTAGCTGGCCTTGAAGGACCTCACGTCGCTGGCGACGTCGTCCGGTTCGCCGCCCATCCAACGCAGCATGTCGACCGCGTGCACCGCGTCGCACGAGAGGATGTCTATCGCACCACGATAGTACGGCGGCTGATCCAGGTAGTTCTTGTAGAACGTGGACGTGCATTGCAGCATCGGCCCGCGCTCCAGAACGGCATCCCTGACCCTGTTGAGCAGCGGGTTGTACCTGCGGTTGAACGCTACCATCGTGCTCACGCGGTTCCGATCGGCCGCGGCGGCGAGCTGACGGGTCTGATCGGAAGTAACGGCCGGCGGCTTCTCGATGAACAGGTGCAGGCCGCGCTCCATGCCGTCCATCGCCGGTTCGAAGAGCTGATGCGGAGGCATCAGCACGTAGACCGCGTCGAGTATCTCTTTGCCGAGCATCTCCCGATGATCGGTATACCGCGAGTCTATCCCGAAGCGGTCGGCCGTGGCGCCGAGTTTCCCCTCGTCGAGGTCGCACAACGCGGCCATCTCGACGTCGGGCATATCTGCCAAGCTCGGGTAGTGGACGCCGTTGGCCATGCCGCCTGCGCCAATCAGTCCCAATCGTACTGCATCCATCAGCGATCCTCCTCGATGACAACGCCGCCCCGTCCGGTAGGCCACTGCCAACAGACGATGGCGAGCGCTCGGCGACTACCTGAATCGACCGGTACACGAACGGAAGAGGGTTCCGAACGCCGCGGGAGCCCCCTGTGGGCCGCGATGGGGAGATCTCCTGGCAGGCGTTCTAGAGATTGTTCTCGGATATGTACTTCTCGGCGGCATCGACAAGTGTCTTGCGGGCCTCGTCGACCGGTCCGGGCATTCGACAGCCGGCCGCCCGCCTGTGCCCGCCGCCGCCAAATTCGGAGGCGAACTTGTTGACGTCGGCCTCTCCGGCGGACCGCAGGCTCACCCTCACGTCGTCGCCGTTGGACGGACGGAGGAACATCCCTATCTCGACGCCTCGGATACTGACGGAGTAGTTGGGCAGGTCCTCCGGCTCGACGGCCGAACCGTCCTTTGTCATCGGCTTCTGGCTGAGAATCATCGTGCAGACCTTGCCGCTCGGAGAAAGCTCCATGGTCGATACGGCCTGGCCGGTCAGTTTCAGGGCGTCGAACGGGTTCTTGTAGAACAATTCCGTGGCGACTTCATTCACGTTGGCGCCGGAATCTATCATCTCGGACACGATGCGCAGCGATTCGGCGGTCGTGTTG
>CAZSJP010000472.1:0-4433 GCA_964606675.1 uncultured bacterium | reverse complement strand
CCAGAACGGTTCGAGCCGCTCTTCGTACGCGAACCAGTGGTCGGGGATGATCTTTATGCCGGTGTAGCCCATGTCGCCGAGAGCCTCCTCGGCCAGGCCGCTGATCCCCGAGATTGTCGGCTCCAGCCATGCAAGGCCGCCGATCCTCTCGGGCGCGGCATCTATCAGCTTCTTGGTGCGGAGAAGATTCGTCCGCGTTTGCGGCAGCGAGATGCGCTCAGGCTCCGACATCGCCAGGATACGGTCGACTCCGGCACCGTCCATCTGCCGCAGCAGATCCGACGGGTCGACTTCGCCCAAGACGTGTATGTGACAATCTACTATGCGCATTGGGGTGCCTCTCGCTTCAGTATGGTCGGTCGACGCACCCCTTCACCGCATGGCCAGACCGCGGCCTCGCAGGTCGTCCTTGATCTGGCCGATGGAGTAGGTGCCGAAGTGGATCATCGACGCCACGGCCCGGCGTCAGCGAAGGAACGGTACGCCCAAGTCCTTGCAGACCTTGCGAGCGAGTTGGTCTGTGATTTCCGTGTGACGCGGTACCGACGATCGCCTGTTCTGTGTCGGATTCGCCCGCCAGGAATGGCTGCCGCCCTCTCGCAGGGCCACGCAGCCGTGCTTCCGAAGATGCTTCAGAAGCGCGGCCTTCTTCATATGACGAGGTCGACTTCGGCATAGTCGTCCGCAGCCGCTTCGACAGCCTCTTCGCGGTTGAACTCCAACGCTTCCTTGAGCGTGACCTTTAGGCTGGAAAGCAGCTTCTCTCTGGTTGGCTCCTGGCAGTTGACGCCCGGAACCTCCTCGATCCACCCAATCCACCAGTCGCCGTCGCGCTTCGTGATCGCTGTGTATGTGTTGGGCATCGGCCTTACCTCCGACAAAGATCATACGGGCGGCCCATGTTCTCGTCCACGTCCGAAGCGTAGCATGCGACCGGCGTTGCTTCGGCTATGTACATGCCGCGAGCGGTCGGCGCCGGTAGCGTCCACCAACCGCTCACTCACCGCATCGGGAGGCCGCGATCTCGCAGGTCGTCCTTGATCTGTTCGATGGAGTAGGTGCCGAAGTGGACCATCGATGCGACTATCGCCGCGTCGGCCTTGCCGTCGGTGCAGACGTCGTAGATGTGCACCGGCTCGCCGGCCCCGCCCGATGCGATCACCGGCACCTCGACCGCCTCGGACATGAGCCGCGTTAGCTCGACGTCGTAACCGGTCTTCACGCCGTCGCCGTCGATGGAATTTACGACCAACTCGCCCGCTCCGAGGCTCACGCCGCGCTGCGCCCACTCGATCGCGTCCATTCCGGTGGCGACGCGAGCGCCGTCGACGAATATCTCGAACCCGGACGGGATCGGGTCGCTCTTCGGCACGCGCTTGACCTGCATGCTCAGCACGACGCACTGGTTACCGAACGCGTCGGCGCCCTCGTGCAGCACCTCGGGGTTCCTGACGGCGCCGGAGTCGATGCTAACCTTCTCGGCGCCGGCCAACAGGGCCGCCCGCATGTCGGCGAGGGTCCGAAGGCCGCCACCGACGCTGAACGGGATGAAGATCGTCTTGGCGACCTCGCTCACGACGTCCATCATGATGTCGCGTTTCTCGTTCGAGGCGGTGATGTCGTAGAAGACGATCTCGTCGGCGCCCTGTTCGTAGTAGTGACGCGCCATCGCTACCGGGTCGCCAACGTCGATGTTGCCCTGGAACGCGACGCCCTTCGTCACCTTTCCGGCGCGCACGTCGAGGCACGGGATGATTCTTTTTGTCAGCATGGGGTGTCTGTCTCGCACAAAAGCGGAGGGGCGTGAACGATCACGCCCCTGAAGCCTGAGAACTGCTCTTCTTCGTTGGGCGCAAATCTCCGCGCCCTCTGACGCGGCCGCTACCTCACCAGCAGCATGCGGCGAACAAGTTCGCCCTGCCGGCTCGCCAATCGGTACAAGTATACGCCGCTTCCGGCCAGGCGACCAAGTGCATCTCGGCCACCCCATGCGATCTCGTGCGTCCCGGCGGACATTGCACCGTTCACGAGTTTCCGCACCAGCCGCCCGTTGTGGTCGTAGACCGTGAGGCTCGCCCGCCCCGGCTCAGGCAGCGAGAAACGGATCGTCGTCGTCGGGTTGAACGGGTTGGGGGCGTTCTGGCTGAGAGAGAAACGGAGCGGGCGGGCCAGTTCCTGCACAGCCACGCGCTTGTCCAGGGGGTACGCACCCATGTCAGCCCGTGAGCCGTCTGGATTGGCCGGCTCGTTCGGATCGCCGGTGTCAACGCACGGGGAGTCTCTGCGCAAGCGATAATCTTCATTCGCCGCACTCCTGAACAGAGGATTTGCATTCTTATTCCCGGCGCCCGGGTATGTCCCATACGATTGGAAGATGTCGCAGTATGTTGCGGTTATTGTACCGGCATCATTGAATACTGACCCCAGATAATTCCCCCATAGAATACTGTTCAACAATGTTGTAGTGCCGTAGCGGGCATAGATCCCGCCACCATTGTCGGCACCAATGTTGTAGGCGATGGTACAGTTCTTCAGCGTCGCAGTACTTGAGTAGAGATAGAGTCCGCCGCCGTATGAGGCCGAATCGCGGCTGACATTACAGTATGCCAGCGTCACAGTGCTGTTAGAGACGTACAACCCACCGCCGTCATAGGAAGCCCTATTGCTGCTCATAGCGCAATCGTCCAGAACCGCCGTGCTGTTGGAGGAGACGTACAACCCACCGCCATTGTCAGACGCGACATTCACACTGACCGTGCAAATGGCTAGGGCCACAGTTGCATTCTCATAGACGAAGAGCCCGCCCCCGTTGTCGGAGGCCACATTGTCATCGACGGCGCAGTTGGTCAGCGCCGCCGTGCTACTGTAGGCATACAGCCCGCCGCCATCGTCCCCAGCAGTATTGCGACTGACAGTGCAGTTGTTCAGCGTCGCCGTGGCATTGTCATAGATGTAGAGGCCACCGCCTTTGTAGCGAGCATAGTTGTCGCTGACAACTACATGAGACAGCAACACACGAGTGCTGATTCCCGCTCCGGCGGACCCTATGATGGAAACGCCGCCGCCATCGTAGTTCGGAGAAGCATCGGCTTTGCCGCCGCTGATGCGAACATAGGCAAGGGTACTGCTGTCACCTCCAACGAACCGCAGACCGCCCCATTCAGACACACGCTTTACAAAGCGGATGCTGTCAGCCTCGGTGCCCACGGCCTGAAGCTTGCCTGCCATGACAAACTCTACGTTGGCATCGAAAAGAACGTACACTCCGGGTTCGATGGTCAGTTGTTCGCCGGCAACAACGGTGATCGGACCGGTTACACGATAGGGGCTGTTGGCTTTCTCCCACGTGGTCGTGTAGACCGTGCCACTGACCTCAGTCGGGGGCGAGATCTGATGCGAGTAGAGCGCCCCCATGTCTGCTCGCGTCCCGTCAGGATCGTTCGGGCCACTAGGATCGCCAGTGTCGATGCAGGGCGATAGGATTGGCTGCAGGCGATAGTTGCCGGTTGCGGGGTCTGCAAACAGCGGATCTACATCGAGGTTGCCCGCTCCTGACCGGCCGCCATCGACGTTGGAATAGGTGACCGTGACGCCGTAGCCACCTATTCCCCCAGGTTCATTTCCCCACAGGATGCAGTTGGTGAGAGCGACGGTAGAACCGGAGGCGTAGAGCCCGCCGCCGGAGGAAGCGCTGTTGCCGGCGATGGTGCAGTTTGTAGGGGTCGCAGTCGCTCCGCCAGCATATATCCCACCGCCGGCATCGCCGGCGACGTTGCCGCTTATGATGCAGTGGCTCAGTGTTACTATGCCACTCAACGCGGCGAGGCCCCCACCGTCATCGGCGGCTGCGTTTGCTCTAATAACAGCATTCGCCAGAGCAAGACGGGTGTTCGTTCCTGAGACGAAGACGCCACCGCCATCGTGATCCGGTTGGTTTCCCTCGGCGTGCCCGTCGCTGACTCGTGCGTAGTGGATCGTGCTGCTGTCACCGCCGGAAATGCGGATGCCGCCCCACTCCGGTGCGGCTCCTCTTATGAACCGGATGCTGTCCGCCTCTGTGCCGACGGCGTGCAGCCTGCCTTCAACTCTGAACTGGACAACCGCATCGAAGAAGACGTCGACGCCGGCTTCGATGGTGAGGGTGTTGCCTGATGGGACGGTGATCGTCCCGATGGCACGATAGGGGCTATTGGCTGCTTCCCACGTCGTCGTGCTGATCGTGCCGAAGACATTCGTTGCCACCGCAGTCGGCACGAGCGCGAACACCACGAGGAAGGGGGAGAGACATCTTGGGGGCTTCATGGCATCTCCTCCTGGATCAGACGTACAGACTCGTCGCGCTGACGAGATGTATCGTACAGAAATGGCGAGATTCCAGAGTGTGTGGAGATGAATATCGCTATTGAAGAGACGGTGTCAAGTCTTTAGTGCAC
>CAZSJP010000471.1:0-4438 GCA_964606675.1 uncultured bacterium | reverse complement strand
TGCAGAGGTTTGACCCGATCACGCCCCATCGCGTCCGGTCGAGGATGTTGTTCATGCGGCAGTCGATCATGTGGAAATTGACGACACGTCCGACACTGATATCGTAAGACCCCATGTTGACCGACTTGCCCGCCGCGCCGATCGTCCAGTAGGTCTTGTGCCCTGATACGAAGCAATCGCGCAGGGTTACGTTGGCGCACTGGCTGATGCTGAGAAACCCGCTGTAGGGGTGCCCCACGGCCGTTTCGCCTGCAACATAGTGCGTCAGACCTGCGATCTCGGTGTTCGACCGGGTAATGACGATATTGCGGGACCAGTAGTTGTAGCCGACGTCTTGCTCCATCCGATTGGCGATGGTGGTGAAGATGCCGCCGCGCACTGTAAGGTGCGTTTCGTCAATCGGCCGGGCATCGATGCGCGTAATGGTGTCGTAGTCCCAGTCGATGGGACCTTCCACGGATCCGTCACGACAGAGTATGAAGCAATCGGACTTGGGCACGCCGTCGTTCCGGTTGAGCCCTTTCCGGATGAAGACCCTCTCGGCGTCGTTCTCCACCATGACGTAACAGTCCTGCTCAGGGCGCGCCTCGACGCGATCCTGATCGCGCTTGAGCTGACCGATCCGGAGTTGCTCGGGCTCTTGGAGCGAACGTACCTCGAACAAGGGCTTCTTGTGGTCCTCAGGTTGGGATGAATCGTCGATGGCAAACCGTGAGGTGTTCCAGTCCGTATCGGTGCCGACTATGGCGGTCATGGCCTTGCGACCTAGATGGTAGGTTGCATCGGACCTTGTTCGGACGGGAAGCCCAAGCGAGTTTGCATGTTCATGCGCTGCGCAGATCGCTGGCAGATCATCGTTCACGCCGTCGCCAACTGCGCCAAACGCTTCGTACGTTACGAACTCATCCGAATCGCTCATGAATCTCTCCCTGTAGCGGAAGTCCTGTGCGACCACCGAACCATCGCTCGTCCTTGACCTACCCCGTATAGTCGGCCCGCTCTGAATATTGGAGATGAACGCTCCGCGATCCACGTGTTCGTGATCTCGATGTCTGGCCCCGGTCCCGGGCGCAGGTTGAATGGGCCACCACCGACCATGTCCAATACGGGCTCAAGGGTGGCTCTGCTCTCGAGCTCGAGCGTGGTTCCAACAGAGTCGGGCCGTTCGGTCGTGCGAGGCAGCCACGGAATCTGTCGGTAGCCTCCATAGGGCATCCGTTCCACAGTGGGGAGTCGGTGCGCTTCCCAGGGCTCGTGCCCCGTGTGCAGGATAGGGGAAACGCCCCGTGTGGCCAACCAGCCAGCGCGACGGCGGGGATGTTTGCGTCTTTGGCTAAGTGGGAGCCGTTGCTCGACGGGCCTCAGCGATGCTGCCGGCCTCGGGGGCGGCTCCCACGTGGAAGTCGGACTCCGGCATCCCGGGCTGTGTTGGCGAGGAGTCGCGTCACCCCACTTATTCTGTCAATGCCGGCAGTCCTGCTTACGTCAGGACTAATGCGGCGCCCGTCGCGTGCGTGCAACTACAACACCGATTTCCTCAGCCGCAGCGCGTTCGTGATGACGGATACCGAGCTGAAACTCATCGCCGCGCTGGCGACCATCGGACTGAGCAGCAGGCCTAGGAGCGGATAGAGCACGCCCGCGGCGATGGGTATCCCCAGTGCGTTGTAGGCGAACGCGAAGAACAGATTCTGCCTGATGTTGCGCATTGTCGCCCGGCTGAGCCGGCGCGCGCGCGCGATGCTCCGCAAGTCGCCCTTCACAAGCGTGACGCCCGCGCTCTCCATCGCAACGTCGGTGCCCGTCCCCATGGCGATGCCGACGTGCGCCTGCGCGAGTGCCGGAGCGTCGTTGACACCGTCGCCGGCCATGGCGACGATGCGCCCCTCGGCCTGCAGGCGCTCTATCGTACCGCGCTTCTGGTCGGGCATCACCTCGGCGACGACGTCGTCCAGCCCCAGCACGTTCGCGACTGCTTCGGCCGTAGTGCGGTTGTCGCCGGTCAACATCACGATCCGAACACCTTCGTCACGAAGAACGGCGACCGCTTCGGCGCTCGTCTCCTTGATGGGGTCGGATACTCCGACGATCCCAACCGGGATTCCGTCGACCGACACGAACACCGCCGTCGAGCCATCGGCGCGCAGCGACTCGGCCTGTTGCGCCAGGTCGCCACGGTCGACGGCAAGCGCCTCCAACAGCGCATCGTTGCCCAGTGCCACCTGTCGCCCATCGACCTCGCCCTGCACCCCCTTGCCCGTGATCGATACGAAGTCGCTCACCTCCACCAGGGCGATACCACGCTCCCGCGCCTCCCTCAGCACGGCTTCGGCCAGCGGGTGTTCGCTGCCGCGCTCGAGGCTCGCGGCCAGCCGAATCAGTTCATCATCGTCGAGCCCGCCGGCCGAGACGATGGACGTCACGCGCGGCTTGCCTTCGGTGAGGGTGCCCGTCTTGTCTACGACGAGCGTATCGACCTTCCGGAACGTTTCGAGCGCCTCGGCATTCTTGATGAGGATGCCCGCCGCGGCACCTCTGCCGGTGCCGACCATGATCGACATCGGCGTGGCGAGCCCGAGCGCGCACGGGCATGCGACGATGAGCACTGCAACGGAGTTCACCAGTGCGAACGCGAACGCCGGCTTCGGCCCGATCGCGAGCCAGACGGCAAACGTTGCTACCGCGACGACCACCACCGCCGGCACGAACCACGACGACACTACGTCGGCCAGGCGCTGTATCGGTGCGCGGCTGCGCTGCGCCTCGCCCACCATGCGGACGATCTGCGCGAGCAGCGTATCGGTTCCAACGCGTTCGGCACGCATGACGAAGCCGCCGGTGCCGTTGATCGTCCCGCCGGTAACGTGATCGCCATCGGACTTGGCCACCGCGAGCGGCTCGCCGGTCATCATCGACTCGTCGACGTTGCTCGAACCGTCCAGCACCGTTCCGTCGACGGGCACCCTTTCGCCGGGGTGCACTCGCAGTTGCTGTCCGGACTGCACGAGATCGAGCGGCACGACCTCTTCCGCACCGCCCTCGTGAACCAGAACGGCGGTCTTCGGAGCGAGGCCAAGCAACGCCTTTATCGCGCCAGAGGTTTGGCTTCGGGCGCGCAATTCGAGCACCTGCCCGAGCAGCACGAGCGTCGTTATGACGGCCGCCGCCTCGAAGTAGACGTCGACCATCCCGTCGCGGCCCCGGAGCGACTCGGGGAACGCCTCCGGAAACAGGACCGCTGCAACGCTGTAGACGAATGCAGCGCCCGTTCCGATGGCGACGAGGGTGAACATGTTGAGATGGTGCGATACAACCGAGGCCCATCCGCGCTGGAAGAACGGCAGGCCGCCCCACAAGACCACGGGCGCCGCGAGCGCGAACTGAAGCCACGTGAGGTACCGTGCCGGAACTGCCTCTTGAAGTGGCCGGCCCGGGATCATCTCCGACATCGCTATGGCGAACACGGGCAACGTCAGCGCCAGGCTGACCCACAGCCGCCGCTGCATGTCCGCAAGTTCCGGGTTCTCGCCGTCGTCGGCCGAGATCGCCTTCGGTTCGAGCGCCATGCCGCAGATCGGACAACTGCCGGGCCCGAGCTGGAGGACGTCGGGGTGCATCGGGCAGGTATACTCGGCGTCGTGCCCTTCGTCGTGCCCTTCGGGCACGTTACGAGTTCTCGAAGAGAACTCGGCCCCCTCGTCCTGCGCGAGATAAGCGTACGGGGTGGCACTGAACTTGCGCATGCATCCTTCGGCACAGAAGACGTACTCCGTGCCGTCGTGCGTGTGCCTGAACTCGGCCGTGGCGGGGTCGACCTGCATCCCGCAGACCGGGTCGATTGCGACGTCACCGGCGGGATGCGCCTGGTTGGCGTTGTGGATCGGCAACTGCTTCATGTCGTCCTCACGGTGCGTCGGCAGCTATGAATAGGCCGGTGTCTCCGGCGGCCTCACCACGGTAGACGAATGACGGTGTTGCCGACCCGACTTTCGACGAACGAGAGAAACTTTCGGTGGCTGCTCACCAAGGCGTCCGCTAGCGCTGTCGGTGCTTCGTCGCGCGTCATCTACGTCTTCCGATAGCCTGCGCCCGGTCTTCCGATGGGGTCACTTCGCGCGCCGCCGGCAAGCCGCCAGACATATAATACGCTGCACTTGTGTGCCTTGTTACGACCGAAGCGTGTTTGGCGTGGGCGTCGTCCGCTACGCGGACGTTGGGAGTTTCCTACGGAAACTCCCGGGGGGGGGCGATAGCACGCAACAACACTCTGCGTGTGCGATTCTGCGATTCATCCATGACCGCCTCCTCGTTGCTGTGGTACTCGCTTCCCCGAAGACATCTGAGGTGCATCTCCACACCTTCCAGGCACTTCTGGGCCATCGACGTGGTTCTTCTCCCGCAAGGTCCATCCATGAATCCCCAACCCCTACCTCGCCAC
>CAZSJP010000470.1:0-4451 GCA_964606675.1 uncultured bacterium | reverse complement strand
TGTTGACCATGTTCCATACGATGATCGCCAGCGGTATCGACGCGCCGTACCAGAACGCTCTCGACCTGATCCACCCGGGCACCCAGCCGCTCGCGGTGGTCCTACCGATGAGGTCGAGTGGCACGTCGGCGAGCGGGAACGTGAGCTTCTCGTGGTCGTGCCATTGCTCGTGCACGACCGTCATCAGACTGATCGACACGCCGAGCATCGCCGCGATAAGCGATCCCCACCAGAGAAACGGCACGGCCCATATGCCCCACGGGATAGACTGACCGACTGGCAGGCCGTTGTAGAAGTACCGGACGCCGTCGTTGGCATCCGACGGGTACGCCCACCGCGGCATGTACGCGAGGTAGTACTCGGCCCAGCGATTCTCGGCGGTTGCGAAGTATTCCGGCGCGGACATGATCGCGAGGCTGTTGGTCATCGCCCCGATCTGGTAGAACGCTACCGTTCCGAGCCACATCATGCAGATCGCGACGACCATCTCGCCGATGCCGAACACCCAGGCCGGTATGCATCGGCGCAGGAACAGGTTCGCCCCGAGCAGCACTATGGCCAATAGCACGACGCCGGGCGGCAGTATCCAGTAGTACAGGCTCGACGAGAAGAGCCGGTATTCGGCGACCGGCGCGAACCACGCGAGGAACGCCGTCATCAGCGCGCCGATGGCCAGCGCGCGGATCGTGAACCCTCCGCTCTCAGCGACTTCCGGGTCTTGCATTCGGGCTCTGCCTCTCTAGATGTTTGCGACCGTCAGCACCTGATGGCCCTGCCCCGGGAACCAGATCGCGTCGACCAGGACGCCGAGCGCGACGCCGAGCGCGTGCCCGCACAGCATGCCGAGGAAGAACGGTCGCGCCCGATTCACGAGCCGGGCGCCGCCGAGCTTGTCCATCGACGCCTTCGCGATCCATGCGAGGAGTACGTTGATCATCGTGACGTCCGCGGTGAAGGTCGACGTGTATGTAAGCCCCACCGGGTGGAGCCAGAATCCGGTGAAACGCTGACGTGCGATCTGCACGAGCGCCATCAGCGCAACGCCGATGCCGAAGAATCCCCATCGATGCCAATCGGTTGTGTACGCCGCGTCGCTCTTCCGCGCGATAGACTCGTACACCTCCACCATGCTCTGCCGGAATGCCAGCGTCGGGAAGTTGAAGGCTCCGACGTCGTACGCCATCACGATGACCGTGACGGTCGCGACGACAATGAGTTAGCCCGTCCCCAGGTTACCTCGACGTCCATCGCAGGAACAGGAGCGCCACGGGCCAGCCCGTGCCCGCGGACCGGAACCGGAATGCAAGATACGCCGACCCGGCCACAAGACCCCATACCGAGCCACGATCGCGCCGACGCTAGTGCTCGACGAGAGTTGCCGGCCGCCGGCGACTACACCCACCCACGCCATGGAGACGACGACGATTTCGCCGGAAGTGAGTTCCGCGCCCGGCCACAGCCTACGGACCAGCACGTTCGCGCACACGACGACCATGGCCGCCGTGACGACGCAGGGGGCAATGTGGCCGATAAGTATGTTGGACGAGAACAGCCCGTAGAGTGCGTACGGTGTAAACCACGCCAGGCAGGCTTTCACTCTGCGTGCCGATGGCGGCGGCACGCAGAGTGAAAGCCTGCCTGGCGGACGATTGTGCTGTGCCGCGATTCGTCATCGCGCAACCTCGCCGCACGTGCGGCCGATCCCCAACGAGACTACCAGCCCGTCGGCACCCTGTGGCCCTGACCAGGGAACAAGACTGCATCCACCAGGATCGCCAACGCCAGGCCCAGCGCGTGTCCGCAGACCAGCCCTACGAAGAACGGCTTGGCGCGGTTGACGAGGCGATGGCCGCCAAGCCTATCCAGCGTGGACTTGACGAGCCACGCGAGAAACAAGTTGATGACCTGCAGCCCGGCGATCGACGTCGTCGCGAACCCGAAGCCGATGGGATGAAGCCAGAAGTTGGCGAACCGCATCCGAACGGCCATGATCGCCGCCATCATGGCCATGCCGATTCCGAGGAAACCGACGCGGTGCCAGTCGGTGCCGAACGCCTCGTTCGTCTTCAGCGCAAGGGTGTCGAATGCCTCGATATGGCCGACCTGGAACGCGTGCGACTGGAAGTTGAAGGCTCCCACGTCGTATGCTAGCATGATCGTGGTGACAATCGAGACGACGATCGCAACCAACACGGCGGCTCCGAGCGCGACGAACAGCCTGCCCCGCCGGACGCCCTTCTCGTCGCCCATACGCGTCGCGAAGGCGATCTGAGGCATCATGAGTCCGGAATTCGAGCGAAACACGACGTAAGCCAGCACGAGCGCCGTCATCGTCGCCTGCGGTATGTTTCCCGACCCCAGCGTCTGCACGACGAACGTGTGCGCGTTGACAGGGCTTTCGACGAACAGCATGCTCGATTCGGCCGCGAACTTGCTCATGGCCAGAATCAGTATCACGGTCATCGGCAGGAAGATCAGTATGACGGTCCAACTCATGCCGAGCGCGTGGAACATGTACGCAAGGTAGACAAGGCCGGCGACGAGACCCCATACGGCCGCCCGGTAGCGAGTCGACAGATTCCTCGAGAGCGACACGCTCCGCCCGACGGACGAACGAAGCACCTCACGATAGTGCCCGCGCCCCATCCACAGGCCCCACAGCACGAACATGGTCAGGCAGCCGAGGCACTGCCACGCCACGGTGTTCGATCCCCAGTCGCTCCACGGTTCGAACCCGGGATTCATCCCCTGGGCGAAACCGAACTTGCCCGCGAGACCCATTTCGGTCCCGATGATGAGCCTGCCGAGCCAAAAACCGCGGAGCACCTGAAGCGGCGCGAAGTAGGCGAGTCCGATGGTGAACAAATCGACCTTCGTGTAGGCGTCCCGGTAGTACTTGATGGCGAGCTGTGTCACTTCCTGGCTGAACGCGATGCGCGGGAAAAGCGGGTCGAACCAATGCAGCGTGTTCCATGCGACGATCGTCAGCGGGAGCGCGGCGCCATACCAGAACAGACGGCTCCGGAGCGTATCGGACACCCAGCCGTTCGGGGACGTACGTCCGATCAGAGCCAATGGTATGTCGGCCATGGGGAACGTGAGCTTCTCGTGGTCGTGCCACTGCTCCTGAACGATCGTCATCAGGCATATGACTACGCCCAGAGCGGCTGCGATCACCGATCCCCACCAGATCAGCGGCACGATCCAGATGTGCCACGGGATCGCCTTGCCCGGCCCAAGCCCGTTGTAGAACTCGCGCACGCCTCCTGTCGCGTTGCTGGGCGTCGCCCAGGGCGGAATGTACTGCAGGTAGAGCTCGGCCCACCGGTTCTCTGCCGAAGCGAAGTATTCGGGCGCCGACATCACGCCGAGGAAATTGCCGATCATCCCAATCTGGAACGACGCCGCGCCGAGCCATAGCATCGCGAACACGACGACGAGTTCGCTCGCACTCAGGACCATGCCCGGCCATCGCCGGTTCATGATCGCGTTGGCGATCAGCGCCGGGAAGAAGAACAGCAGCACGCCGGGAGGAAGGATGCCCACGTGGTATCGGCTGGAGAAGAGTTTGTAGATCGTGACGGGCGCGAGCCACGCGTACAGCGCGATCAGCACCAGGCCTATGACAACCGACCGGCCGGTCAGGCCACGAGGGCGGACCGCAGCGACGTCCGGTTCATACACGTCCGGGCTGGGCGGGTCGTTCACGCGCTTCTCCACTGGGTGGCCCACAGATTGCAGCGAAGGAGCACGTGCTCGTCTCCTTGCAGTCGGCCGGATCGCCAAGTTACTAATGATAGCCCTCACGTGCGTTCCCGCAAGGCCGGTTCAAGGATACGATGCGTGGGGCTGGTGACCGCGGTGCGCATACGCCGCCGCATGAGCGCACCTATCGTAGACTAGCCGGGAGGACGCGAATTGGGTCAGACGTACGATGCCGACGAAGTGCGCGCACTGGCGGAGAGCTTTCTGGAGATGGACGACACCGCGGATGGGACATTGTCTTGCCGGGTGAATCATCGCGGGCACGTGTGTCGCGACAGCACGGCTCAGTTCGAGTCGGTCGTGCATGCGGTCCTCAGGCGAGAAGAGGACGGAAGATGGCGCATCGTCGACCTATCGATCGCCCCGAACGAAGACAGCCCGGCCTGGAAGGCCACGTGCATACACATGTCGTCGACGGGGCCCGACATGGACCGCCTGACGAAGAACTCACCTGCGAAGGGCCTGCTGCTCGACGAGTTCCTGTCTCGCGAGTGGCCCGTTCAGGACGCGGGGTGCTTCTGCACGTCCATCCACGTCATGCACAAGGTTCTGCTGACGATGCACGCAATCCGGCTCAGGCTTGAGGAGTATACCCCCGATTCGGCCCCCGGCCGATCCTGACTACGCATCCGGCATCGAGCCATCGGCGATGCGCGAGACCTCGTCGGCCGTTAGGCTGACATGTC
>CAZSJP010000469.1:0-4474 GCA_964606675.1 uncultured bacterium | reverse complement strand
GCAGTCACTTCGCGGTCCTCTCTTGCGCAGATGGGTGTCGATCGGCCCTGGTGAGGGCGCGCGCGGGCACATGCCGCGGCGTTTGGGGGCCGGGATGCCGTCGGGCAGGCTGATTGGCGGGCGTCGCTGACTTCCACTCCATGAATGAATGTCACGCTGATCGCGCGGGAATCCCAGCCCCGCACGCTGTGAATCTCATCGACGCGCGTCGGATGCGACCGAGGGCAGTGGTGGGGGGGGGATGCCTCGGTCCAGTCGTCACCGGGGCGAAGTGTGGACGATGGGTGATGCTGGCGTTCCCGCATTCCACGCCAGACCAGGCCGACTGGGGGCAGCGTCTTGCACGTCCGTACGCGTGACGGGCCGGTGCGTCCATCGCGCCGACACTTGACCCGGGCGGCAGTATGGGCGATTGAATACAGGTTCGGGGGGAGTCGATTGCCACCCACAACTCAGCAGGGAGAGACATCATGAAGCGCATCATGTCGGCACCGAACTTGCCCGAAGCGCAGGGCGCGTATTGCATGGCGACAATCGCCAACGGCTTCGTATTCGTGTCCGGGCAGGGGCCTTACGACCCGGAGAGCGGCGAGTTCCAAGCCAACGCCAGCGTGGCGGATCAGACGCGGTTCACCATTGAGTGCATCAAGCTCGTGCTCGCAGAGGCGGGGGCGGCGCTCGAAGACGTCGTCAGCGCTCGCGTGTTCCTCAAGGACATCGACGACTTCGCCGAGATGAACGGCGTGTACGCGGAGTACTTCGGAGACATCAAGCCCGCACGCACCACCGTTCAGTCGACGCCGCCAATCGGGATCTCGGTCGAGATCGACTGCATCGCCGTCGCCCCGAGCTGACCGCATCGACCTCGCCCGTCGTGCGTCCCACGGCGGGCGAGGCAGACCGGTCGGCCGAACGACGGTGCGGCGCCGTATCTATATGTTGAAGCGGATGTTAATGACGTCGCCGTCTTTGACCGTGTACGCCTTCCCCTCCAGCCGCACTACGCTCTTCTCCTTCGCCGCCGCCATCGTTCCGGCCTCCGCCAGATCGTCGTAGGCGACGGTCTCCGCACGGATGAAGCCGCGCGCAAGGTCGGTGTGGATCGTTCCCGCGGCGTCGAGCGCCGTCTCGCCTCGAACGAGGGTCCACGCGCGCACTTCGTCGGACCCCACGGTGAAGAAGCTGATCAGATCGAGCAGGTCGTGCGACACGCGAACGAGGCGGTCCACCGCGGGCTCTTCGATGCCGAGATCGGCCAGGAACGCCGGGCGGTCTTCCGCGTCCAGATCGGATATCTCCATCTCGATGTCCGCCGATAGCGCAAGCAGCTCGGTGTGGGGAATGTCTGCGTGCGACGCAAGCTCCTCAACCACTCGGTCGGCTTCTCCGGCGCGTCCCTCGTCGACGTTGACCACGATGATCGTCGGTTTCAGCGTCAGGAACTGGTAGCCCTTGATGAGCCGTGCCTCCTCGTCGGTGAACTCCAGCACCCGAAGCGGCGTGTCGTCGTTGAGCGCGGAGACGCAGCGTTCGAGCACCGCAAGTTCGTGCTCGCCTTCGGTCTTCCCCGATTTCACTTCCCTGCCGAGGCGCTCGACGCGACGCTCGACGACTTCCAGGTCGGCCATCGTCAGTTCGAGA
Source organism: uncultured bacterium (assembly GCA_964606675.1). Lineage (GTDB taxonomy): Bacteria > Latescibacterota > MWCZ01 > MWCZ01 > MWCZ01 > CAZSJP01. Next base: position 2,833 of record CAZSJP010000469.1, on the reverse strand, counting down.
TTGAGGTCGGCTATGTCCGATGCCGGGTCGATGCCGGGACCTCCCTCGGAGACGGCGGCTTCGTCCTGGTACGCACCGACGACGTGTATGAGCGCGTCCACCGTTCGGAGGGACGCGAGGAGCGATGCTCGCGACGCGTCCTTCCCGCCTTTCGCGATGCCCGCGACGTCGACGTAGTGCACCTGGGCGGGCGTGAACTTCTTCGGCTCGAACATGTCTCGCAGGTGGTCGAGCCGCTCGTCGGGCACTCGGACGGCCGCTCTGTGCGCCTCCGACGACGAGTAGGCGCCCGTCACCGCATGTTGGCCCGTAAGTGCGTTGAACAGAGTCGTTTTCCCGGCGGCGGGCAAACCGGTGATCCCCACTTCCATGTATCGCTCACTCCCTGTGTGCCGGTCCGTCGGCCGAGCGGCTACTTCGGCGCAGGCTTCCGGCTGCGGGTGTCTTGGATCAACGCTCGGGCACCGGCACTAGCGGGTCTGCTGCCACGGGCTTGCAGCTTCGTCGTCATGCTCGAACCGATGCAACAGCGCCGTCCGCTCGTGCAGATTCAGGATCTGCCGCCTGTCGAGCATGCCCACGATGACGTCCGGATCGTCGGCGCTGACGACCGGCAGAGTCGGACGATCGTACGAGTCGAACTTGGCCATCGCCGACTCCAGGTCCTCGTCCGGGAACAGCGGCGAATAGCGCGTCGTGGCGAAATCCGACGCCACCAACAGGTCCGGTGCGACGGTTGGCGCGGCAAGCGCCACATCGGGAAGGCCGATCATGCCGACGAGTCTGTTCTCGTCCGTGACAACCGGGAAATCGTACGACCGCGCGCGGCGAGCCGTTCGTATAACCTCGCGCAGCGGCGATGCGGGCCGAAGATAGACGTAGTTGGTGAACATCGCGTCGGACACGCGCAGGCGGCTTAGCAGAGCCAGGTCGAGCCCGCGTCCGACGTGCCTTCCGGTTCGCGCGAGCTTCATCGTGTAGATCGACTCCGACGCCAGAGCGCGCGAGACGAGCATGCCTACGATGGTCGCGAACATCAGAGGCAGGATGATGCTGTAGTTGTCCGTCATCTCGAAGACGATGACGGCGGACGCCATCCACGCATGCGTGGACGCCGCGACCACCGCCCCCATCCCCACCAGAGCGTACGCGCCGGCGAGGCTCGTTCCGGACGTAGACTGGAGCGCTAACTCGGGGAACACCGCCTCGACACCGGCACCGAACAACCCACCCAGCATGGCGCCGATGAACAGGGACGGAGCGAACACGCCGCCGCTGCCGCCCGACCCCAACGTCAATGACGTGGCCAGCAGCTTCAGCACCACGAGCAGCGCCAGAGTCGGAGCCAGCATCTGGCCATGGAGGGCCGCCGAGACCGATGGGTATCCCACTCCCATTATCTGGGGAGCCACCAGCCCGAGGCATCCCACCGCAAGGCCGCCGAAGGCCGGCCGCAACCATTCCTTGACGGGCAGGCGGTCGAACCGGTCTTCAAGGGCGTAGAGCACCTTCGAGAACGCGACGGCGGCCACGCCGCACAGCGCCCCGAGCACCAGGTAGTTCACAAGCTCCCACGGAGCGACAAGCTCGTACGTGGGCACGCTGAACGCAGGGTCGGAGCCGATTATCGACTGAGCTACGACCGAAGCCAGCACCGCCGAAATGACAACCGGGCTGAAGGTCTGCACGCGGAAATCGCCAAGGATGACCTCCAAAGCGAACAGCACGCCGCCGATCGGGGCGTTGAACGTGGCCGATATGCCACCGGCCGCGCCGCAACCCACAAGGACCTTCATTCTGTCAGGGGAGACCTGGAAGAAGCACCCGAAGACGGTGCCAAGCGCCGACCCGATTTGAACGATCGGCCCCTCGCGCCCGGCCGAGCCGCCGGAGCCTATGCATATCGCCGAGGCCAGTGCCTTCACGAAGACAAGTCTGCGCCGTATGAGACCGCCTCTCGATGCTACGGCCTCCATCACCTCGGGGACGCCGTGGCCCTTGGCTTCGCGCGCGAACTTGTAGATCAGGGGGCCGACTATCAGCCCGCCGATCGCCGGAACCAGAGGTAGGAACAGGAATCCGTAGCTGGAGCCAGAGGCCTGCAAGCGCCCGAGGGTCTCGAAGAACAGATCGTGAGAGAAGCTGAGCAGCATGCCGAACCCGACCGCCGCGAACCCGGCACCAACACCGACCATCGATGCGAGCGCAAGCACCAATCCGTTCGGGCTGACGCGCGAGAGTGCCTCACCCGCCGACGATACGGCCCGCCCCAGCGAGCTTGTTCTGTGGTAGAGCCAACTGCGCACTGTCAATCTGCAATCCTGTCAGGCGAGCGGGCCGGTCGCCGGCACCGCATCCGGGGTGGCTTCATTCGTCCTCATGGCGGCCCAGCAACGACTGCCGCTCATGGAGGTTCAAGATCTGCCTTCGATCAAGCATCCCGATGATCTTGTTTTCGTCGTCCCGAGCTACAACCGGCAGTGTCGGCCGGTCGTAGAGATCGAACTTGGCCATGGCCGACCCCAGGTTCTCGTCGGCGAACAGCGGCGTGTAGTCGGTCGACGCGAGGTCCGAAGCGACGAGCAACCCCGGAACGGCCGCGTCGGACGCGGTGGCGACACCGGGCAAGCTGATCATGCCCACCAGGTGACCTGAATCGGTCACAACCGGGAAATCGTACGAGCGGGCGCGCTTGGCAGTCTCCACGACCTGATCGATCGACGAGCCCGGTCGGAGGCGCACGTAGTTCGTGAACATCGCGTCGCCGACACTCAGCCGCGCCAGGAGGGCCATGTCCAGCCCCCTCTCCACCGACCTGCCCGTGCGAACCAAC
>CAZSJP010000468.1:0-4482 GCA_964606675.1 uncultured bacterium | reverse complement strand
CGCCTGCGTCGGCCCGCCACTCGGCGTAATCCTCTATCGCCTGGGTGTACGATGGCGTGACGACGGGTCCCCGCAGAATCGGGTCGTCTACCGATTCGAGCCAGCGCCAGAGCATGTCCGATAGATGCCTGCGGGCGTCGGTGTGCGCGGGGTCGTCGGCAACGTTCGTGAGTTCGTTCGGGTCGTGTTCCAGGTCGTACAGTTCCACGAGCGGGATGACCCGTTTCTGTAGCTCATCGGCCAGCAGAACCGGCACGTGGAGGTAGTCTGCCGCCGTGTCGAAGTGACGTACCAGCTTATAGCGGTCGGTCCGAACGCAGCGCACGTTCGTCTTGTGGTACAGGCTGAACACAGCGTCGTTCGGTGGCACCGCGTTCTCATCTGAGAGGCTCGCGGCGAGGCTTGCGCCCTCGACGTTGTCGGGCACTCCCACCCCGATCAGATCCAGCACTGTCGGTACGAAGTCGACGTGTCCGGCCAGGGCATCGCACTTTCGGCCGCCTGTGATGCGGCCGCGGGGCCACCTCATCACCATCGCAACCTCGATGCCGGGATCGTACACGGTCCACTTCGAACGCGAGATCTCGATGCCATGGTCCGTGGTGAACACGAGTAGCGTATCGTCTTCGAGGCCGGTGTCGGCCAATGCGTCGACCACGGTCCGCACCGCGTCGTCCACCTGCCGCACCACTCCCTGCAGTTGCGCCATCAGACCGCGTGCGGCTTCGTCGGGGACGATGTGTGGCGGGACGTAGACGCCTTTGCTCGTGTCGGGCTCGGCGTCCGTCCAGGGCGTGTGCGTCTCGAAGAAGCCGACCTGAGCATAGAAAGGGCTTTCGTCCGGTTGGCGCTCGCCGAGGAAGCCGGCGATCTGCTCGGCGATGGAGATTGCGTCGGCACGACCGCGGCCGGCCACCGGCTGTGCATGGACCTCTTCGAACCCAAGGCGCTCAACGTCCTTCACCTCGTGCTGGAGGCCGAACAGGTGCGTGGCGTAGCCGGCGTCGCGAAGGATGTGGCTGAGATGTCGTTCGTCGTCGTTCATCGCCCAGCCGAAGCCGGTAAGGTCCATCAGACCGTGGCTCTGCGGATAGCGCCCGGTCAGCATCGTGACCCGGCTGGCGGAGCAGATCGGAACGGCGGCGAACCACCTGGTCAGTAGCACACCGTCGCCGGCCAACGCGTCGATGGCCGGCGTGTGGACGGCATCGACGCCATAGCAGCCGAAATGGCGGCCGCTGTCGTGCGTCGTGATGACGAGTATGTTCGGCGTACGCCTCTTCGAGGCGTTGCGGCTCATGGCGTCGTGCCGAACGCGCGCTCCAGCATCTCGTGCGTCTCTCGCACGATCATCCAGCCGGCCTCCGGAACCAGCTTCGTGACGCCGGACGATTGCGCGCTGTATCCACCGTGCCTGATGGCTTGAGGCGTCGGGACGTACCCTACTCCGCCGTCGCTCAGTTCGGAGACGAGCGTCACGCGCGCCGGAGACCCCCGCTTGATCGCGATGCCGAACTCGGAATACAGCTCGGCCGGGTTGAAACATATCGCCGCATCGCCCAAGCGAACCGTGTTCACGCTGACGTCCACCGGGCTTTCCTCGCGCACCATGCGGCTCCAGTCGGCTCGGCTCTCTTCGAAGAACTCCTGCATTCCGCCGCCGAACTCGGTGATGTCCGAGCCCTCATCCCACGGGCGCATCGGGATATCGAGCCGCACGTTCTCGTGTTGCAGAGCCGGCTCGACCATGGGTTCGGTCTGTTCGGCAATGACGCGAAGAATCTCTCCGCCGAGATACTGCCCCGAGCGCTTTATGCCTTCCTCGCCGCGCCAGGGCTGGATGTTCTCCGGGTTGTTCTCCATGATGCTGGGGGCCGTGTTTCCGGCAGCGCCGGTGAGGTACACGACGCCCACGTCGTCGCCCAGCACGCCACGTAGCACGCGCCTGATCTCGCCGGGTATATCGGCGCTGTAGAAGCTCTCGCCTTCCAGCGTGTTCGGGTGGGTCGCGAACGACGGGATGACCACCTTGAGCGTCCCGTGAAGCGTCCGGGCGAAAATCACGCCCACGTCGCCGTCTCGAGGGCCTTCGATCCCGACGAACCCTTTGCCCCAACTGCCCAGGTACATGTGGCACGCGCCGTCCTCGCGCAGACCGCGCCTGTTCCATCCCATGTGCTCGACGTAACCGGAGCCGGCGTAGAGATCGGCCTCCTCCACGTCGTCGATGGCCCGCCCGACAGCAGCCGCGATGGCCTCCGACAGGCGCGACATGAACGCCGGGTCCGTGGCGCCGAACAGGCGGTCGGTGGTGCACGGCGCGACGTGAGTATGCGTCGCGGCGATGATGACCGACTCCGCGTCTATCGCGCACGACTCCGCGCACGCCTGCTGCATCGCGCGGACCAGATCGGTCGGCAGATAGCAGACGTCCGCCGAGACGACCGCGACACGGCTCGCACCATCGTCGAACACGACCGCGTTCACGGTGAGCGGGTCCCGCTTGTACTCGCCTAGACGAATCGCCATCTGGCCCAGGAGAGGAATGGGCCTGTCGGGGGTTATCTCTTCCCAGGCTGTACCGATTTGCATGTCATGCCTCCAGCGTTGTGTCCCACCGGCCTCGTCGCCCCGCCTTATGCCCCGACGGGTACATCGTCCAGGTTCTCGAACACTTTGCGAATCGCCGCGGCCAGAGCGTCGACCTGCTCCGGGCCGTTCGGCGGACGGTGGTTGAACGGACCCCACAGGCACGTGTCGATGCAATCCTGCGCCACCGGGAACTGGTCGAGATCGTAGTTGACGTCCTTGCGCGCGTGGCCGTCGGACCAGGGCGATCCCTTGCCGTACGCGTCCCTAGCCTGGAACACCGAGTGAGCCGGCAGAAGCCAATTGGCGACCGAAACGTCCACGCCTTCAGCCTTGAGCGCCGCTATGACGCCATTCGTCACGGCGCGCAGGCCGGCGCCACGCTCTTTGGCGTATGCGGGGTCGACTCGCAGCACGTACGCGTAGCCGTTGGACGGTCGTTCGTCCGTCGAGTACGACCGCACCAGATGCGGAGTGCCGGCCAGGGCCTCGTCGAGCCTACCAAAATTGCGGCACGCGTGCTCGTTGCTTTCGTCGAGCTTGCGCAACTGCGAGAGCGCGAACGCCGCCGGGAGATCAGACGTCCGGTACATCCAGCCGAGGCCGTAGTCGTGGTATTCGCGCCCCGACCCAGGCGGTCGCATGTCGCTAAAGGCTGTCACGGACAAGCCCTTGGTGTATCTCACCTTGTCGTCGGTCACAAACAGGCCGCCTTCGCCGCCGCACAGGTTCTTGTTCTGATTCAGGCTGAACGCGCCGGCGTCGCCCATGGTGCCGACTTTCCTGCCCTTATACGCCGCGCCATGGGCCTGGCACGCGTCTTCGATCACGGCCAGGCCGTGCTTGCGAGCGATGTCCAAGATCGGGTCCATGTCGCACGAGACGCCCCAATAGTGCACGGCAAGTATGGCCTTCGTGTTCTCGGTGATCGCCGCTTCGATCTTCGCCGGGTCCATGCACATCGAATCCCATTCGACGTCGATGAAGACCGGGATCGCGTTGTGATGTATGATGCACGTGGCGCTGCTTGTCCACGAAAGCGCCGGGGTGATGACCTCGTCGCCGGCCTCGACGCCGCACGCTGCAACGCAAAGGTGAAGCGCCGCGGTGCCGCTGTTGGTGGCCATACAGAACTCGTTGCCGTTCCACGCGGCGAACTCTGTCTGGAGCATCTCCGCGTGCGGGCCGTGGGCGTGCTTGTCTTGCCTCAGCGACGCCAGCACCAGATCCTCGTCGTCTTTGGTTATCTCTGGCCACATGCGAAACCGGACTTCCTCCGGCACCGCGCGTTCTCCGCCGTTGATCGCAAGCTTGCTCGCCGTGTCTATTGCCATGTTCGTCCGCTCCTGCGTGTACATCGTCGTTCGTCGCCTGCTCGCGCGATCTACCGGCGCGCGCCTCGGAATCGATGATACCGGTTTGCGCGTTCGGTCCCAATGAGAAGGACGGCGGCGCGCCCGGTTGGTCAGGGCGCGGAGCAGCGTTAGTCTATTGATCGGGTTGTGGAGGATATCCCCCACAACCTTCAGAAGCCGCCGTCGGCAGGAGCATACCACGATGGAATACGTGCAGTTCGGCAGGACCGGAGTGAGGGTGTCGCCTCTGTGCCTCGGGTGCTGGAACTTCGGCATGGTGACCGACGAGCAGGAAGCGACGCGAATCGTCAGCCGAGCGCTCGATGCGGGCATCAACTTCCTCGACACCGCCCACAGGTACACGGACGGACTGTCGGAGACCATCGTCGGAAAAGCGGTCTCCGAGCGACGCGACGACGTGGTGATCGCCACCAAGGTGAACGTCGGCAAGGCGATCAGCGAGACGTTCGACGAGGGCTCCGGCCGCCACCACATCATGCGGCACGCCGAGCGGAGCCTGCGGAGACTCAACACGGAT
>CAZSJP010000467.1:0-4487 GCA_964606675.1 uncultured bacterium | reverse complement strand
GCCCGCTGCGTCGCCGACGTCGAACGTCGGCGAGATCCCAATGCCATCGACGTCGTTGCGGATTGTCAGGTAGGTCGCGAGATCGCCGCTATCGGTTTCTGCGGGGTGCATGTGCCCGACCGTGAACATGATGAGGAAGTCGAAGTCGTCCTCGTAGCGGGCATAGAACGCTCTGCTCGCCGCGAGGAGACTGATGTGGCCCTCGCCGACTAGCCGGCCATCATCGTTGCTCAGGATCGCTACGTGAGGCGGGGCAGGCGCGGTTGGCGAACTGCATCGAATCGCCGAGAGGGCCACGGCAGCAGCCGCAACAGCCAGACATGCCACCACGGGGCCGCGCAACGCGGCCCCCCGTCGCCGTAGGCCGGCCGACGTGCGACTAGACCCATGCCGGCGGTCCGGCCGGATGGGTGTCAGTGGACCAGGTCCTCCTCGAGGAATGTCTCCGGCGAGGTGTCGTCGAACCGTTTGAGGCATTCGTTGCATCCGCTGCAGTCGCGGTGGTAACAGTCGCGATGGACGCGCGCGGGGTACTGCTTGTGGAACGCCGCCTGGTGTTCACGACAACAGAAGAGATATCGTTCCTGGTTCTGGCCGAAGGCGACGAACGTGACGCGCCTGTCCTCGTCTTCGTCTTCGCTTCGGCGGTTCGGGAAGTAGGTCTTGCCGCACCAGGAGCACATGCCCCGCTCCTCGCGCTCAAGCTGCGTGCGGCGATCCCCTATCTCTTCCTCGGGCCAATCGAACTCGATGAACATCAACTCCAACCGAGGTACTCGATATCGGACGACATCCTCGGTGACGCACAGCACTTCCTCCGGAGCGTAGAACGCTTCCTCGCAAACCAGAGTGCCGCCGCCACGCAGATGCACCACCGTGCGCCCCTTCTCAGGACGAATGAACGACGACCAACCGCAGTTGTCGCACATCGTCGTGAAGAGGAAGTTGTGAACCTTGTGCCCACACTCGGGGCACCGCCCCTCGCCGATCATCTTCAGCTCGGTGGCGGACTTGGTCGACGCCGCGACTATCTTCGAATCAACGTCTCGAGTGACACGCTCGACCGCCGAGCGGTCTTCAGAGCCGAGGATCGTCAGGTGCTCCTCTAACTCCTCGTCCTGCGCGACTCGGGCGATCGTCTTAGTGTCTTTGTCGGCTTCTTTCTTGTTGCGTTCGCGCGATTTCTTGGTCAGCTTCAGCATCTCGGCCTGCCATTCGGAACCGTTGCCAGTTCGCTTGCGCCGTCGGGCATGCGGCGCACCTTCACCACTCAAAGTAATGCTACAGTCTCGGAAACGGTGTGCGCGGAGTGCATTGTTGACATGTTTCTTACATTCTGAATCGGGGTCGGCGGAGTGCGACCCCGACGTACAACACGAAACAGCGGAAAAGCCGTATACGCACTCAAGCGCTCAATTTGTGGCAAGGGGAACATCTGGAGTGGACTTGGTCAGGAGTGCGGCGCTACTCGGTCAGCCGCCTTCCTCCTCGGGAAGCATATCCTAAACGTCACCTTACGCGGCAGAGAGTCTCCACAGGGCGCGCGAAACGGGATTCACGCGATGTGCTCCCGCTCCGACGCGGCCTGACAAGACCAACGCCGTAACAAATGTAAGGCGCGGGCGGCGGCTGTCAAGGAAACAGCCTGCCATAGCCACGGAGCATCGCGCAAACACGGCGAGGATTCGCTCTCGACCGGCATCGCCGCACGGCCGGGGAAATGCGGTTCCGAAACGCCGGGTGCCGGCCAGCAAGTGACCGCTATCGCGGCCGGGCGTGCTTGTGGCCCGCATATTCTGCGGGCCTTCCATCGTCAAGCGTGCGACGGCTGCGGATCGCCGCTCGCGCGGCGACGTCGGAGAAAGAACCTACATGTTCGCTACGATATACCCCACGCCTATCCCCAATGCGCAGGCCGCGATGCGTCCCAACGTCGGAACGATATACTCGCGTATAAACGCCGGTGCCGGGCGGCTGGGGGTGTCGCTGTAAGAGTTGCCATACATGGTGCGTCTCCTTTAGGCCCCGAGGGTGTCGTTGAACGATACCCATCGTATTGACTCAAAGGGTGTCGTCTTTGAATAGAGTATACAACCCTGAATCCGTCTTGTCAATAGCGCAGGCCCAAAAAAAGCAGAGGGAGTGTCGCACAAATATTCCGGCCGGGGATATTTGGCGCGGCGGGCACTGCGCAGCGTCATTCCTGGGCCACCGACACGCACTCTACGCGGAGTGCGCCGCCCCATCGCGACGGCCCGCGGCGCAGGCTAATCCGCCGCCGACGTGTGTGCGATACGGTCTCTCAGACCCATTTGGCCAGCTTGCCCCGGCGCGCGCGGAGTTGCTTCCTCAGCACCTTCTGGTGCTCTTTGTTCCCAGCGTCCATCTTGATCGCGCTGTCCAAGAGGCCATGGATCGCCAACGTGTGCCTGGAGATCCGGCGCCGGCCTTTGGCCGAGACAGGCGTGCCGTCGGCCGGCCGACCCAGCACCAGATCGTGCAAGCGGCGCAATTCCTTCACGAACTTCGGCGAAAGTGCGCGGTCGCGCGGCGCGGCCAGCAGGTCTGCCACCATGTCGCGCACCAACGACTGAGTCTCGTCGAGTTTCGCTCGCCAGCGCAGTTCGTCTTCCGACGGTGGGGCGGGGGGTTCCGATTCAGGCTGTTCGTCCGCCGCCTCGATGGGCTCGGCCATCTCGACGGGCGCACCTACAAGCTCTTTGAGCCTCTGGGCAAGAACGAACCCTACGCCTCTTACGTGGGCGACCTTCTCCAGCGGAGCAGCTCGCAGGTCGTCGATACTCTCGACGCCGATCTCTGCCAGCCACTTCGCTTTCGATTCGCCTATGCCGGGCAAGTCGGTCAGCGACTGCGGCGAACCCGTCTTCGTCAGGTCTTCTGGCATCGTATCCGTTGCCTCCTCGCAGGAATCGGACTCCTACACTTCCAGGCTCGTGGACGCCCGGGTCGTCTCCGACCCGTGAGACTCGCCCACGATCCGGTCGCGGCTACAGGTCGGAAACGCCTACGGTTCGTTCTTCCGCCAGGCCGAGAACCGGTGATATCGCGGCTCGCAAATCCATCTGTATCTCTTCTACTCTTCGATCGGCGTCCACAACGGTGAACCCGTATTCGGTGGCCAGCCGATCGAACTCTCGCACGACCTTGCCCTGGTAGGTCTGGAAACTATCGTAGGGGTCGAGGTCGGGGTTGTGGTCCATGCCGGCCTCCCAGTAGTCCAGGTGATCTGCAAGCAGGACGCGATGCACCAGCGTATCGACGTCGACCCTAAGATATACTACCAGGTCCGGCTCGATGGCGAATCCATAGAGCCGCTTTATCCACTCCGGATCTCCACCCCTCACGATTGCGCGGGCAAATGCCGTGTAGAAGTAGCGGTCCGCCAGCACTACGAACCCGCTCCTCAACGCCGGTATGATCTCTTTCTCGGTTCGGTCGGCGAAATCCGTCGCGTAGAGAAGGTTGAACGTGAGCAAGTTCATCGAGTTGCCGGATTTGGCCAGATCGATCGTCTGCTTGACCAGCGCCGACCGCGTCCAGCCGGTCTCGGTTACACCGTATCCCTGGACTTCCAGCCAGTTCCGGAGCAGGGCGATCTGCGTCGATCGCCCGACGCCGTCGGATCCCTCGACGACTATCACGTAGCCGTCTTGGTCCGAGAGATCTATGTAGGGCAAGCCTATACCCATGTATTCTTGCGTCGCCATTCTCGTGTCCTCTGCGAGTCGTGTTCGTTCCAGCACTCATCGCCAGCCGCGCGTGTAGCTCGTTTCCGGGTACCGGAGCCTATCGGACGGGGCCGACACGCCCATTTCCGGGTGCGCGAATCTGTGCAAGCGAGTGCAAAGCAGCTTCCGCCGGCGCGCTCGGCCGACGCCGAGGTGATAGATCATGACGACATGGCTGCCGTGCGAGCGTTCTCCAGGTAGGGCGCAAGATAGTCATGGAGATCGTGTTCGACGATCGCACGCACCTGCCTCTGCTGAACCTGTATCGGTTGGACCGCGTCGACAACATGGAAATCGAACTCCTCGGCTATGCGGTCGTACTCGTCGAGCACGCGGCTCTGGAAGAGCTCGAAGCATTCGATCGGGTCTTTGCTGAGGCCCGTGTCCATTCCCGCTTCGTAGAACTTGAGCTTCATCCGAGCGCCCAGCAGCCGTTTCAGCGACACTTGTATCGGCACCTTGAAGTAGAGCGAGATGTCCGGTCGCAGAGCGAAATCGTACATGGACCGCACCCATTCGGGGTGGACGCCGCGGGCGCGGTCGCGCGCGAACGCAGTGAAAGTGTAGCGATCCGCGATGACGACCATCCCGGCTTTCAGCGGCGGTATTATCTTGAACGAGAGCCGGTCCGCGAAATCCGTCGCGTGAAGCAAGCTGAACGTCGTCGGCGTCAGCGAGTTGCTCTTCTTCGCCTTCTTGGTCGTGGCTTTCACCAGCATCGACGAGTTCCACACGCTC
>CAZSJP010000466.1:0-4490 GCA_964606675.1 uncultured bacterium | reverse complement strand
ACGAAATCGAACGTGTCAGGGACTATGGAGAAGTCGATCTCGGCCTCACGGCAGAGGACGCGCAGCGTGAAGCCAAACGGTGTCTCGATTGCGGCGTCTGTGTGGAATGCTACGAGTGCGAGCGCGTCTGCGAACCGAAAGCCGTGGTCCACGATATGACCGACACCGTGCAGGACGTCGAGGTCGGCCAGATCATCCTCGCGACCGGCTTCGAGACGTTCGATCCTGACAGGGCGCCGCAGTACGGCCACGGCCGGTACGACAACGTGCTGACGTCGCTCGAGTTCGAGCGGATGCTGAGCTCCGTCGGGCCGACTGGCGGCAGCGTGCTCTGCAAAAACGGAGAGCCGCCGCGCGCCGTAGGCATTGTACACTGCGTGGGCTCCCGAGACGAGAATCACAACCGCCACTGCTCTCGCGTCTGCTGCATGTACGCGCTGAAGTTCGCACATCTGGTGCGAGACCGGACCGACGCGGAGATATACCAGTTCTACATCGACATGCGGGCGTTCGGGAAGGGCTACGAGGAGTTCTACAGCCGGGTGCTGTCTGAAGGTGTCACAGTGATACGCGGCAAGGGCACGGAGGTCGTCCCGAGCCGCAATAGTGGCAACGGCGAAGGACATCTGATCGTGCGATGCGAGGACACCTTGATCGGCAAGTTCCGAGAGATCCCCGTCGATATGGTCGTTCTCTGCACCGCGCTCGAACCCCGAGCCGATGCGAACGAGGTGTCCAATACATTCCACCTCAACCGCAGCCCCGACGGGTTCTTCCTCGAACGGCACCCGAAACTCGACCCGATGGGTACGGTGACCGACGGCGTATACCTCGCCGGCGCGTGCCAGGGGCCGAAGGACATCCCGGACACGGTCGCTCAGGCGCAGGGCGCCGCAGCAAGGGCGCTGGCACTGATCTCGAAGGGGTACGCGCTCATCGACCCCGTGCGGGCGAAGGTCGACGCCGACTCGTGCTCTGGATGCCGCGTCTGCAACACCGTGTGCCCGTTCGACGCGATATCATACGACGGGGAAGAGAAGGTATCGGAGGTCAACGAAATCCTCTGCAAGGGCTGCGGGACGTGCGTGGCCGGGTGTCCGGCTTCTGCGATCGAAGGCGCGCACTTCACGGATGAACAGGTTCTGGCCGAGCTTGATGGGATACTCGTCTGAGCGGGAATGGAGATGCGAGCATGAACGGTGCATGGGAACCGAAGATCGTCGGTTTTCTCTGCAACTGGTGCAGCTATACCGGGGCGGACCTCGCCGGTGTGTCCCGTATGCCGTGGCCGGCAAATGTCCGTGTCGTTCGCGTCATGTGCACCGGGCGCGTAGACCCGACATTCGTCCTCAAGGCATTCGAGAAGGGCGCCGACGGCGTGCTGATCTCCGGGTGCCATCCTGGGGACTGCCACTACGTCGAAGGGAACTACAAGGCGCTCCGAAGAACTCGTCTACTCCAGCGGATGCTGGACGACTTCGGGATCGAAGCCGAACGGGTGCGACTGGAGTGGATATCCGCCAGCGAAGGCGACAAGTGGGCCGAAGTGACCGCCGAGATGACTGAGGCGATACGCGAACTGGGGCCGCTACAGCTCGCGGTCTAGTTGCGAGGAGCGAAACGTGTCGGAGAATGCAAAACCCAAACTGGCGCTCTACTGGGCCGCTTCGTGCGGCGGGTGCGAGATCGCCGTTGTCGACATCGGCGAGAAGATCCTCGACGTGGCGGACGCGTTCGACATCGTCTTCTGGCCCGTTGCGCTGGACTTCAAGGTCAAGGACGTCGAGGCGATGGAGGACGGCTCCATCACCGTCTGCCTGTTCAACGGTGCGATCCGCACCGATGAGAATGAACGCATGGCCAAGCTCCTGCGTGCCAAGAGCACCGTGCTCGTCGCCTTTGGTTCGTGTGCGGGCGAGGGGTGTATCCCCGCACTGTCGAACACGACCACCGCAGCGGAGACTCTGAAGTGGGCATTCGTGGATGCTCCGTCGGTTGACAACCCCGACGGCGTCCTGCCCGCTCTTGACACCCGGGTGCCCGAAGGGCAGGTCGAGCTGCCGACGTTCTGGAACACGGTCTGCGCGCTCGACCAGGTCGTAGACGTCGACTACTACGTGCCGGGCTGTCCGCCGCAACCGGACATGATCTGGGCGGTGCTCGAAACGGTCATCGGCCTGCTTCAGTCGGGCGGCCCGCTGCCACCGAAGGGGACCGTCCTAGGCGCGGGAGAGAAGACGTGCTGCGACGAATGCGAGCGCGAGCGCGACGAGAAGAGGGTCCGCCGGTTCGTCAGGCATCACCTCGTCGACGTCGATCCGAAGCTGTGTCTACTCGACCAAGGCATCGTCTGCGCCGGCCCTGCAACTCGCAGTGGCTGCGGCGGCAAATGCGTGTCGGTGGGGATCCCGTGCCGAGGCTGCTACGGGCCGCCGCCGAACGTGGCAGACCAGGGCGCTAAGCTGCTTTCGGCGCTGGCGTCGGTCGTCGACAGCAACGATCCGGAAGAGATAGACCGGATTCTGGACGGGGTAGTCGACCCCATCGGCTCGATGTATCGGTTCTCGCTCGCGCACTCGACACTCCGTCGGGTGCAGACACCGACGGCAGCAGGCTAGGGAGACGACGATGTCGAAGATCTCCATCGATCCGATAACGAGGCTCGAGGGTCACGGGCGCATCGACATCTTCCTGAGCGACGAGGGAGAGGTCGAGGAGACCTACCTGGCCATCCCGGAGCTTCGAGGCTTCGAGCGGTTCTGTGTCGGCCGCCCCGTCGAGGAGATGCCGCGCATCACGTCGCGCATATGCGGCGTCTGCTCGGACGCGCATCACCTGGCGGCAGCGAAGGCGTGCGACGCGGTCTACCACGTCGAAATCCCGCCGACGGCTGCGATGCTGCGAGAGCTGCTCTACTCGGCGTTCTACGCTGCGGACCACGCAACGCACTTCTATATCCTCGCCGGCCCCGATTTCGTTGTCGGACCAACCGCACCGCCGGCCGAGCGAAACATACTCGGGCTGATAGCGAAGGTCGGGGTGGAACTTGGCAAGCAAGTCATCGAGGCCCGCATGGTTGGTCAGAACATGATCAAGCTACTGGGCGGCAAGTCCATCCACATGGTGACGTCCGTGCCAGGCGGCGTGACGAAAGGTGTCGACGCCGAGGAGCAGCAGCAACTAATCGACGGCGCAGAGAAGCTGGTCGAATTTGGCAAGCTGACGCTGAAGGTGTTCGAGGACATCGTGCTCGGGAACCAGGAATACGTCGATCTGATACTGAGCGACATGTTCACCCACGCGACGTATTCCATGGGCATGGTCGACGAGAACATGCAGTCGAATTTCTACGATGGTCGGGTTCGCGTCATGGATCCGGACGGACTGGAGTTCGCCCTGTACGAGCCGCACGAGTACCTGGAGAACGTGTCCGAGCACGTCGAGCCATGGTCGTACCTGAAGTTCCCATTCCTGAAGCAGGTGGGCTGGAACGGCTTCCAGGACGGAAAGGAGAGCGGCATCTACCGCGCGACGCCGCTCTCCCGCATCAACTGCTCTGAGGGGATGGCGACGCCGCTTGCTCAGGCCGAGTACGAACGTTGCTACGAGACCCTGACCGGCGATTCGAGCGGCGCGACGCCGATCCACCTCACGCTGGCGACACACTGGGCGCGGGTTATCGAACTCGTGTATGCGGCTGAGAGAGCCTTGGAGCTTGCGAAGGACGAGCGAATCACGGATCCCGACATAAGAGCGATTCCCACCGCGACGCCGGACGAGGGCATCGGAATCGTGGAGGCACCCCGCGGCACGCTCACACATCACTACAAAACCGACGAGAACGGCATCCTGCAGGAGGTCAACCTGATCGTAGGCACGACGAACAACTACGCGCCGATCTCGCTCTCCCTGAAGAAGGCTGCCAAAGGCCTCATCAAGAAGGGCGAGGAGGTCACCGAAGGCCTGCTGAACATGATCGAAATGGCGTTTCGGGCCTACGATCCCTGCTTCGGATGCGCCACTCACGCTCTCCCCGGCGAAATGCCGCTTACTGTGAGGCTCCGGGACCGCCAGGGACGGGTCATGCATACGGTGAGTCGGCAGGACGGCAAGATCGTCCGACGTGCCGGCGATGGCGAGTGACGCGGCCGTACCTGCAAGCACCAACCTCAGCGGACACCGTCGCCGAACACGTGCGTCGCCTTCTCCTCGACCTGACGGACGAGGAAGTGGTGGTAGGCTGCCACGGAGGTGGCGTCAGACTCATCGCGGGCCACATCCGCCCACGCCTGCAGACCGTCACGTGCCGCGGTGACGGCGCGCCTCACGAGCGCGCCCGCGGCCGCCGGGTCGTCATGCCGCGCCACCGTTCCCTGATGAAGCAGATCGCGGGCGACGAGGGACTGCACGGAGAAGCGCAACCTCCCACGCCAGTAGGCTAGTTGTGGAATGTCATGACGTTGTCACCACCCAAGCTGAGGAAGTTGATG
>CAZSJP010000465.1:0-4494 GCA_964606675.1 uncultured bacterium | reverse complement strand
GAGAATACCGACGATGCAGGAGATGGGGCGGACCTCGTCGAGCGCGCGGCCATCTCGGCGTTCTGCCGGCAACGTGGCGAGTCGTTCCACCGGGTCGTTCGCGAGAACTCCCTCGGCGTTCGGCTCGGCGATTACTACGACGCGCTCGCAGAGCGCGAACCTTCCGACCTCCTGGCGGCCGAGCCGCTGCGGACGATCTCCGTACGGCACACGGTGGGCCTCGGCGATCCTCTGGCCGAGTCGGACGTCGACGAAACGAATCGCCTTGACGACGGACTCCCGCAGTCGTTGGAGGCATCCATCGGCCGATACGGCCTGACGCGCTTCAAGATCAAGCTCTGGGGCGACGACGAGAAGGACCTCGACTGGCTGCGGCGGGTGGCCCGCGTGCTCGACGGCTCGACAGGAGGCCGGTACGCGTTCACGCTTGACGGCAACGAGAACTACCGCGGGATAGAGCCCTTCCGGAGCCTGTGGGACTCGTTGCGCTCCGACGATTCGCTGGCGCCGTTTCTCGACAGGCTCCTCTTCGCCGAGCAGGCGCTGCACCGTGACATAGCGCTCTCCGAGGAGGCTCGGGACGCGCTGGCATCGTGGAACGACGCGCCACCGATGATCATCGACGAGTCCGACGACTCGCCGACGGCGCTCGCGCGAGCGCTCGAATGCGGATACGTCGGCACGAGCCACAAGAACTGCAAGGGCGTGTTCAAGAGCATCGCAAATCGGGCATACGTCGAGCATCTCAGGCGCTCCGACCCGAACGGTCGCTACGAGATGAGCGCCGAAGACCTTTCGAACATCGCGCCGGTGGGCATGTTGCAGGACCTCGCCGTCGTGGCCACTCTTGGTATCGACCACGCCGAGCGAAACGGCCATCACTATTTCCGTGGCGCCTCGATGTTGCCCGACGACATGCAGGCGGACCTTCTGGCGGCGCACGGCGACATGTATCGCTTGCATGAAGCGGGATTCCCGGCGCTCGACATTCGCGACGGGCGGATCGAGATCGGCAGTGTTGTCGATGCGCCGTTCGGTCTCGCGTTCGAGCCGGACACGGCCCGGTTCACGCCGGTTGCCGATTGGGACCCGAGTTCTCTGGGAGACATCTGACACGCCGGCGACACCGGGCTACCGGATGCACGCCTCTTCAAAGGAGTTGCCAACATGCCCATCGAACATGTCTGGGTGCACGAGACGAACGGCGCAATCAGCGCGATGCCGGTGATCCTCGATGCCGGCAGCAAACCTCTGGTTGCCGTCGGCACGTCGGACGGACGAGTCGTCGCGGTCGACGGCACGGGCACAGAGCGGTGGCAGTCGCGGGTAGTGGGCGCCCCCGGAACTATGTCGGTTCTCGGGTCGGGCGACGAATCGACCCTCGTCGTCGGCGACTCGGCCGGGTGGCTGACCGCGATCGGCGCCGACGGATCGGAGCGCTGGCGAACACGAATTTGCGAGCTGGTTCGTCCGCAACCTTGGAACAGCGGGCTGACCAATGCCAACGGCATCGCAGAGATTGGCGGCGCCGGGCCGGCGACGATGATTGCGTCGGACAGGGCCGGGGCGCTAACGTGGCTCGACGACGATGGCGCGATCGTCAGGCAAGTGCACCTCACGAGCGAGGAGCACTTCCGGTGCGCCGGGCGGCCGGCGGTGGCCGACGTCGACGATGACGGCTCGGACGAGATAGTCGTCTCCGGTTTCGACGGCAGGGCATTCTGCCTATCGTCGGACGGTGGTTTGCGGTGGACACGCGACATATTGCCAGCGGAGGGTGGATACCACTCGCCATGCATCGCCGACTGGGGAGACGGTCCGCGCGTTGTGCTGCTGGGCACCAGAGACGGAGTGCTGTGCTGCCTCGACGGCGCCGGACGCGAGGTGTGGGAGTTCGCGGGCAAGGGCGCTGTCGGAGTGCATGCAGGCATCGCGCCGATCGTCGTGAATGGTGATCCACGCCTGATCGTCACGTACAACAAGAGCGGCATCGAGCTTGTCAGCGTCGCTGGGGAAAGCGTCTGGTACCGGGAGTTCCAGAACGGCAATCAGGGCTTCGGACCGACGGTGGCCGACATCGATGGCGATGGCAGCCTTGAGCTGCTGCACACGAGAACGGACAATCACTTCCTGTGGGTGATGGGTTCAGACGGCACGCTTCGTGAGGAGATCGACCTCGGGTCGCCGATGATCGGCGCGCCCATCGTTGCAGACATTGACGGTGACGGCATACCGGAGCTCCTCACTTTCGATGCCGCCACAGGACAGATCGCCGCGTGCAGGGCCTCGGGCGCGAAGCCCGGCGGGGAGATACAGTGGCAATCGAGCCGCGGCGCGTTCGATGGGCGCGGCTCAGCGGTGATCGCCGATGGCCCCGGCGCGCCAACCGGTCGGCCAGTTGCCGACGTCGAGCAGGCCTGTGCGGTTGAACGATCGTCTCCCGCCGCCTTCATCACCGGTCGGCAGCCCGTCAGCTATTCGGCTGGCGGCGCATCCGACGGCGCGACGATAGAGACGACGATATGCGGCCCGGACGGGATGGAGCACCGATACCCACGCCGGCCCGGCGACCGAGTGCATGGATGGGTCGAGACCATCGACAGCGGGCCCCACTCGCTGACAGCCGTCGTTCGAGATCGGGACGGCATCGAGATCGGGCGAGCCGCCGAGCGGATCGATTTCGAGGCATTTGCGCCGGAACGCGCGCGCGGCGAGGAGCTTCTTGCGGGCCTCCGCGACTTGCTGCAGGGCGACGCGACAGGGCTGCCGCCAAACTTCGAGCGCTCGGTGCGCGCCGTCGAGGACCGTTGGGCCGGGATCGTCTCCAGGCTTGACGCCGGCGATGCCGAGGGCCGAGACGTCGCGGAGAGCGCGGCCGACCACCTGGCTCTGGCGGATCGCATACTCGCGTGCGGACGTCGCGCTTCCGGATCGAAGGCCGACGGCCCCACCGAGATGTTGCTCTGGCAGCCCGAACACCCGTGGGTGCCTTTCAATCGGCGGCGCGACGTTCCCCCAGGCAACGTGCTTGACACGATGCGAGTCTCCACTGAGGGAGGCTCTCACGAGGCGACCGTGGTTGCCATCGCCAATCTCTCGGACGAGACTCTCGGTGTTCGAGTCTGGCTGGACACTTGGACGGGAGGCGACGATCCGCCCGGCGTCGACGCCGTCGATCTTCGCGAAGTAATCTCAGTCGCCACGGCTCGGATGCAGATGGCTCCCGACGCACTGCCGCCGCTGGGCGACGCGGGCATAGTCTCGATCGCACCTCACGAGACGGCGCGAGTTTGGCTCGATTGGTCCGCGAGAGATACCCCCCCCGGAAGCTACGAAAGCACGCTCCATTTCCGCGCCCTGACGGTACCGGGTCAGGTATCGAACGTTGAGCTCGAATGGGACATACTGCCCGTCTCGCTGCCGAAGACGATGCCGATATGGTTCCACGTGTGGGCCTACACCAGTCCGCTCGTTGGGGATGAAGACGCGGTCTGGCAGGACCTGCTGGACCATCATGTGAACGTGTTCGGCCTGTCGCCGCCTCGTGCCGTGTACGACTCGTACGGCGAGGTAGCCGAAGTCGATTGGTCGGCGGTGGATCGCGTCATCGACCGCGCGCCCGACGGGTCGTTCTTCCTCTGGCACGGCGGCGAGGGGTTCGTGACGCCTGCAGAGGGCGTTGCGGGACCCCACTCGGAGCCATGGCTGCGCGCGTGTGAGCAGTTCGCTGCGACGTGGGTCGAGCACCTCGCCGGGCGCGGAGTCGGATACGACCGCCATGCCAACTACATCGTCGACGAGCCGGGCATCCAGGGCGGCAAGATAGTCGACTACTTCGAGCGAATGGCGTAGGTGTGGCGGCGGATCGACCCGCAGGTGTTGATCTACACGAACCCCGGCGGCGGAGCGACGCACGATCATATCCGTCGAATCGCGCCCCTGACGGACATTCTCGGTCCGAGCTGGGGCGAATACCGCGGCGTGCCGGACGTGTATCATCCCACCGACGAGACGGTGCCGACACCGACGAGATCTGTCGCATTCCTGGATACGATGCTCGAACATGCACAAATGATGTGGACCTACCGCTGCTCCGACGGCGGCAAGGATTTCGGCACGATGCGGTACTATTGGGAGCCGATTTGGCGGGGGCCCGAGTTCGGTCTGGCAGGCACCGGCTTCTGGTCGTATGCCGGCCGGCAGATCGATTTCTGGCAAGGGCCAACCCCGAACAACAGCGATTGGGAGCTTGTATACTCTGGCAGCGCAGGGCCGGTGCCGAGCCGACGCTGGCAGGGCTTGCGACTCGGGATAGAGGACGACGCGCGCCTAAGAATGGTTGCCGACGCAGCGACATCCGCGAGGACCGGCGGCGAGGACGCACGGGCCGACGACTTGGAGCGGCGTCGGACTGAACTGATCGACCGCGTGCTCTCCAGCGGCTTGGACGAGGCGGTTGTCGCCGATGCCAGGCGTGAGCTGCAAACGCTGCTG
>CAZSJP010000464.1:0-4498 GCA_964606675.1 uncultured bacterium | reverse complement strand
TTCGGTCCCGACGAGATCGCGGTCTTCTGTGGCGCCGAGCTGTGCTGGACCCACGGCTCCGGCAACACCAACTGGTCGAAGCCCTTCGTCGACGACTGGGACGATGCATTGCCGCTACGGCTCGATCCGGATCAGCCGCTCTGGCAAAGGATGCTCGAGTTCTACCGTCGTGCGGCGAACGAGATGGCCGGGAAGATGCTCATTGCGTCGCTGGACCTCCACACGAACATGGATCTGCTCGCCGCGGTGCGAGGCCCGGAACGTCTCTGCACGGACCTGATAGATCGGCCGCAGGCCATGGACCGCGCTATGAACGACGCGCGCGCCGTCTTCCGAGCGCTGTGGGGCGAAATCCGCCGCGCGGCTAGGATGGACGAGCTCGGCTTCTCCAACGGGTGTTATTCCATGGAGGGCGGCGCGATACTTCAGTGCGATTTCAGCTGCATGGTGAGCCCGGAGATGTTCCGCAGGTGGGTCCTGCCCGCGCTTGAGGAAGAAGCCGAGATCGTGAGGCATGCGGTGTACCACTGGGACGGACCGGGCGCGCTCGTGCACGCCGACGATCTTATCGCGAGCAAGGGGCTGCATACGCTCGCGTACGTCCCGGGGGCCGGAAACGGCAGCCACGTCGACCACATCGACTTGTTTCAGTACGTTCAGAAGGGCGGGAAGGCAGTGCAGGTCTCCGGCTCACCCGACGAGATCAAGCGCATCCACCCGCAGCTTCGGCCGGAGAAGTCCTTCTACGTGACGAGCGCGGCAAGCCAGTCGGAAGCGGAGGCCTTGCTCGATTGGCTCGTGAAGCACACCTAGGATATACCCGTGGAAATACGGGTAGCGGGAGCCAGCGCCACCCACGGAGCCTGCTGCCCCGCCCCGCCGATAGCGGCGTGTTGCACCGCGCCAGGAGACCAAGACGATGGATGACGCACGCCAGGCTGAACGAGTCGCACGGAAGCCGGCACCGTTGGCCTTCAAGCCCGACATCGAGGATGCCGCCCGGCGTTGGGACGCGTTCTACGCCGGGGACATCATAGATCGTCCTATCGTATGCGTCACGGCGCCGCGCGATGACCCGCCCGGTACGGTGAGCGACGCACGCGTCAGAGGCTACTACGAGCGGGTCCACGGCGACATGGACGACATCATCCGCCGGTCGCTCGTGTCCGCCGAGGCTACGTTCTACGGCGGCGAGGCGGTGCCGACGTTCTGGACGAGCTTCGGCCCGGACGAGATCGCCGTCTTCTGCGGCGCCGAGTTGTGCTGGAGCGACGACTCCGGCGACACGAATTGGTCGGCGCCGTTCGTCGAGGGCTGGGACGAGGTCCTGCCGCTTCGGCTCGATCCCGATCACCCTCTCTGGCGGCGGATGCTCGAACTCTACCGCCGGGCCGCCGAGAAGATGGCCGGCAAGATGCTGATTGCCCCGCTCGATCTCCACACGAACATGGACCTGCTGGCCGCCGTGCGTGGCCCGGAGGCGCTTTGCGAGGACCTGATAGACCGACCGGAGACCATCGACCGTGCGATGGACAGCGCGCGCTCGGTGTTCCGATTCCTCTGGGACGAGATGCGGCTCGCCGGGCGGATGGACGATTCCGGCTACGCGCATATCTGCTATTCCGCGGAAGGTGCGGCGACGTTGCAGTGCGATTTCTGCTGCATGGTCAGCCCGGCTATGTTCCGCAGATGGATTCTGCCGGCGCTTGAGGAAGAGGCCGAGATAGTCCGGCACGTCGTGTACCACTGGGACGGCCCCGGCGCGCTCGTGCATGCCGACGACCTAATCGCGAGCAAAGGGCTGCACACTCTGTCGTACGTGCCGGGCACCGGACACGGCAGCCACGTCGACTACGTAGACCTGTTCCAGCGCGTCCAGAGCGGAGGCAAAGCCGTCCACGTGGGTGGCTCGCCCGACCAGATCAAACGCATCCATCCGCAGCTTCGCCCGGAGAAGACACTCTACACGACACAAGCCGCGAGCCAGTCCGAAGCGGAAGCTTTGCTCGATTGGTTCGTGAAGCACACCTAGGAGATATGCATGAAAGTGCTCATAACCGGAGCCGGCGGGAACCTCGGCTCCGCGCTCGTCGACGCGCTCGAAGGCAGTCACGAACTGGTCCTCTCGGATGTGTTCGACCCCGGCACGTCGCACGAGTCTCGGCAAGCCGACCTGCGCAACATCGATGAAGTCCTGCCGCTTGCGCGAGGGTGCGACTTCATCGTCCATACGACGGCGTGGCACGGGATGCACGGCGGCATAAAGAGCGAGGTCGACTTCTGGCAGCTCAACGTCGACGGTTCGTTCAACGTGTTCCAGTTGGCGTTGCAACACGGGGTCCGTCGCATGGTGTGGATATCCAGCGTCTCGATCGGCGGGTGGGAGAAGGACAAGTACGGATTCAGCAAACTGATCGGCGAGCAGCTCTGCGGATTCTACAATCGTGTGCATGGATTCGGCGTCGCCATCGTCCGACCATGGGATTTCACACCGTATGGCGGCGACTTCATGCGATACGGCGCCCGTCTGCTCGCCGGCGGGGTCGACCGCCGGGATGTCGCCGGCGCAACGGTGCGGGCGATGGATCAGGTAGCGGCAGGGGCCATCGGGTGCGAGTGGTTCGAGATCGGCGCGGCGGTACCGTTCACCGCAGAAGACTGCCGCGCATACGAGAGCGACCCGCGCGCGGTCATCGAGAAACACTGGCCCGACTCGTGGCCTCTGATCGAGAAGCACGGGGTCAGGCTGCCCGCGCGGGCGAATGTCGTGGACCTGACGAGAACGCGCGACGTGCTCGGATACGACCCGGTGCATTCGTTCGGCACCTTCCTCGACGAGTCGCGCGCCGTGGGCTGAAACGGCGCGGCGGCGAGTCGGCACTGCGAGCCACACTACGGGAGAACGACCATGGCGAAGGGACAGAAATGGCCCGCTGAATGGAAGACGTATGAGGATCGTCTGTCCGGTACGAAAGTGCGCCAACTCACCGACTACATGGGGCACAGCTACCACTTGTACTTCACCAACCCCGGTTGGTACGATGGCGGACGCAAACTGCTTTTCGGCTCCGACCGCCGCAACCGCTCCAACCTGTTCGGCGTAGACTTGGAGTCGGGTGAGATCACCCAGCTCACCGACTGGGAGCCGGTTCCGCTGCCGCAGATGCACTGTTTCCTCCACACGAGCGTGAACCCCGTGCGCGACGAAGCGTACACCTGGCGCGACGGGGCGATAGTCGCCATCGACCTGAACACACTTGAAGAGAGGGAACTCTGGCAGTCGGAACGGGGATTCATCAGGTCGATGACCAACTGCACCGCCGATGGCAAGAGAGTCTGTGCCGGCGTGTTCGAAGACATGTCGGACAGGTTCCCAATCGACTACCTGCACGGCTACGTGGGCTTCAGCGAGACGTGACAGGCTATGCCGAGAAGTCGGATCATGAGCATCGACGTGGACAGCGGCGCCGCGGAGTGTGTCTGGGAAGAGGACTACTGGATTGGGCACGTCAACACGTCGCCGACTCAGTCGAACATCCTGACGTTTTGCCACGAAGGCCCGTGGGAGAACGTCGACAACCGCATCTGGGGGCTGGACATCGATGCCGGCTCCGCATGGCCCATCCGCCCGCGCGAGTCCGAGGGCGAGTGCGTGGGCCACGAGTACTGGCACGCCGATGGGGTGCACGTCGGCTACCACGGTCAGCCGGCGGCCGGCGGCGAGAAGTTCTTCGGCGCGGTTCGGTTCGACGACACAGAACGCATCGAAGTGCGCTTCCCGCACGAAACCGGGCACATCCACTCGCTCGATTTCTCCCAGATCGTCGGCGACGCGGGCGATGTTGTGCGCACGTGGAAATGGAACGGGACCGAGTTCGACGGTCCCCGCGTGCTGTGCGAACACCGCAGCAGCATGCACATACAGATCACGCATGTGCATCCTCGGTTCGCGCCAGACGGCAAGTCAGTGCTATACACGAGCGACACGTCCGGCTACGGCAATGTCTACGTCGCCGAGGTGCCTGATTTCGAATCGCTACCCGAGTTGGAGTAGCCAACGCCGCGCAATGCCGAGCGATCTGCGGCGCGCATGACAACGAGAGCCGTCGGCAACGAGGGGCGACATCGGTATGAAAGTATCGGACCTTTTCGTGCGATGCCTGGAGAACGAGGGCGTCACGTACGTCTTCGGCGTCCCGGGAGAGGAGACGGAGGACCTGCTGTTCTCGCTGGATCGATCCTCGATCCAGTTCGTGCCGTGCAGGCACGAGGGCGGGGCGGCGTTCATGGCCGACGTCTGGGGTAGGCTCACTGGCGAGGCCGGCGTGTGCCTGGCCACGCTCGGCCCGGGCGCGACGAACCTCGTTACCGGCGTCGCGGATGCGAACCTGGATAAGTCCCCACTTGTGGCCATCACGGGGCAGGGCGGCACCGAACGCTCCCACCACGAAAGCCATCAGTACATCGACATCGTCAACATGTTCAAGCCCATCACCAA
>CAZSJP010000463.1:0-4499 GCA_964606675.1 uncultured bacterium | reverse complement strand
GAGCAGGTGGCGAAGTACCATCGACCATGGGCTGAGGCCGACGACTTGCGCGTGGTCGCCAAGGAACTGGGTGGCCCCGTCGATCTGATCCGTATCACAGACGCTGGAAGGGACATGGCGAGCAAGTGCAACGAGTAAGGATATCCGAAGTGACCCTGCGCTACGACGACCCGCCGGAACGGTTGCGGGACGCATGTGCGCAGAGGCTCGACCTCGACCCGGGCCGCGTCGGGACGATCGCCGTCGTGCGGCGCTCGCTCGACGCCCGATCGAGGGGCGTACCGCGCCGCGTGTACACTGTCGACGTCGAAGCGCCGATAGCTTCGGACCGGATCTCCACGCTCAGCGGCGTGACTCCGGTGCCGGAGGACGTCAGGCACGACCCGCGCCCAGGAAGCCTCGAGTTGCGGGGCCGACCGGTTGTCGTGGGAGCGGGGCCGGCGGGGCTTTTCGCGGCCATGCGGCTCTGCGAACTCGGCTACGCACCGGCAGTGTTGGAGCGCGGACAACCGGTCGGGCAGCGCAGCCGAGACGCCGCGGCGTTCTGGCGGGGTGGCGACCCGGACCCCGACTCGAACGTGCTGTTCGGCGAGGGCGGCGCAGGAGCATTCTCGGACGGAAAGCTCACGACACGAATCAAGGACCCGCGCAAAGGCGACGTCATCCGCCATCTACTGGCTTGCGGCGCGCCCGAATCTATCGCGTTCGACTCGCGTGCGCACGTCGGCACCGACCTGCTCCCGCGCATATTGCGCCGCTTCAGGAGCAGGCTGATCGGATCGCGCGCCAAGGTACGGTTCGGCGTTCGAGTCGACGGGATCGTCGCTGACGACACGATGACCGGCCTGGTCACGAACGACGGACAGATCGACGCGAATGCCGTTGTGTTGGCCATCGGACACAGCGCCCGCGACACATACGAGATGCTCCAGCGCGCCGGCGTCGCGATGGAAGCCAAACCGTTCGCGGTAGGGGTTCGTGCGCAGCACTACCAGGACGTGGTCGACCAGGCATCGTACGGGCGATACGCCGGCGCCGACGGCCTCGACCACCCCGAATACACCTTGCGCTGCTCGCGCACGAACGCAGGCCGGGCGGTGTACTCATTCTGCGTGTGCCCCGGCGGGGTCGCGATTCCGTGCGCCACCGAGCCCGGCGCGATCTGCTGCAACGGTATGAGCGGAAGCAAGCGGTCGGGGCCGCACGCGAACGGCGGGATCGTCGCCGAGGCAACGCTCGCCGATATGCCGGGCGACGGTCCGTTGGCAGGAATCGAGTTCCAGCGTCGTCTGGAACGCGCGGCGTTTGCGGCCGGAGGCGGCTCATACGCACTGCCCATGATGTCGCTGAGGGACTTCGTGCAAGACCGATATCGCCGCAGGAACCCATCGCGGTTGGCCGTACGTTCGTTCCCGCGCGCCGAGCAGACCGACCTGCGGCCGCTGCTGCCTGAGAGACAACTCGCCGCCATCCGGCAGGCGTGCGAGCGGTTCGATCGAACGATACCGGGATGGCTCTCCGAGAGCGCCGTTGCGTTCGGTGTCGAGACGCGCACAAGCGCGCCGGTTCGAATCCTACGCGGCGAGAGCGGCGAGTCGGTGTCGCATCCGGGTTTGTATCCGGCGGGCGAAGGGGCGGGCTACGCAGGCGGGATCGTCAGCGCTGCGGTCGACGGCATCAGGGCAGCCGAAGCGCTCGTCGCGTCATACGCCCGGCCGAGCTAGCGGCATCCGGGGGACACCACGCCAAGGACGCGGGGGCCACGCGCACCCGTGGCGGAAGGAACGTTGGACGCCTGCCCGCAGATCGTCTCGTTTGCCAACACGGCGAACGCGATCGCTTCCTTGAAGTCCACGTCGAGACCCAATTCCGACGAATCCCCAACGGGCACGGGAGCCAGAATCTCGCCGAGCCTCGCCGTCAGGACCGGGTTCCGGCGGCCGCCCCCGGAGAGGTACACGGCAGCCGGCTCGTGCCGCGGGAACACGTACCGCTCGTACGCATCACCTATCGAGCGAGCGACGAACTCGGTCATCGTGCTGACGAGGCACTCGGGCGAGCCATCCCACCGACCGGCGACGGCGCTCACGTAGTCGGCTCCCCAGTACTCTCGCCCTGTGCTCTTCGGCGGCGGCTTTGAGAAGTAGTCGTCGCGCAACAGCTCGACAACAAGGCCCTCGTCGGCGTCGTGCGCCGAGGCGATCCGACCGTCCTCGTCGTACCCCAGCATGCCACCGGTGGCGATGCCGGCCGCGGCGTCGATGACCATGTTGCCGGGGCCCGTGTCGAACGCCACGACCCCATCGAGGTTCGGCGTCACGACCGTAACGTTGGCGATGCCGCCGATGTTCTGTAGTGCGATGGTGCTGTCGGACCGTCGGCAGAGCGCCCAGTCGACGTAGGGCACCAACGGCGCGCCTTCGCCTCCCGCCGCGATATCTCGTGCGCGGAAATCGGCGACCGTTGTGATTCCGGTGATCTCGGCGATGACGGACGGATCGCCGATCTGCAACGATGATGGCGCCCGCGCGCCGCCCCGGGGCACATGATAGACCGTCTGGCCGTGCGAGCCGACCAGATGCACGTCCGACGGCTCCAAACCGGCCTCGGCAATGGCCGCGAGAGCCGCATGAGCGAACAACTCGCCCAGCACGGCGTTCATCTCGCATATGTCCGCAACGTGTCCATCGAACAGCGCGTGGATGCGCGCTCGCTCTTCGTCGCGAAAGGGCACCGTCACGCCGCCCAGCACGCGCCCGAGGCGTAAGTCTGGGCCCGACCCGGCGATCTCGACGACCGCGGCGTCGATGCCGTCCACCGACGTGCCGGACATTATGCCGACAATCGTTCGCACGGGGAGGGCGGCGAGATCGCGATGGTCAGACATGATCGACCCCGTCTTGCGCAAACTCCACCGCTCGGAGCCGGCATTCGGCGAGAAAATCCAGCACCGACGGTTGCAGGAAGTCCGGATAGGTCCATGGCACGCCCCGATACCCACCGCGCTCGTGGCGGAGAGTGACCTCGGCGTAGACACCGTCCCGCAGGTACACCCTATGCCCTGACGCCTTGCAGCTTGCGAGGAAGAGCGCGTGTGGCGTGACGTAACCCGGGTCGACGTTCGCCGCTCGCCGGCCGCTATCGTCGGTCCAGCGGCGCTCAAGTGAGTTGGCGGCCAGCTTGGCGTCCGCGAGCGCATCAGGCGCCAGCGGGGCTTCGAACGCGACCAGGTGCTTGACCACTCCGGTGCCCATTTCCTCGGCGTAGTAGCTCGTGAACGAGTCGAGGTCGTACGAGGCCGAGCGCGCCGAAATGCGGCCGACTCGTGCCTCCAACTCACGTTCGACTTCGTCCGACGAGACGTTTCTGCCAACGGACACGGCCGCGACCATAAGTGCCGGAGCGGCGGGGGTAGGTAGCGCCATCTCGCGTGAATCCCGCACTAGCAATATCGGGAGCATGCCAGGCAAAGGTCTGGCGACGATTGCTGACTGTACGACGGCCGCCCGACACGGTCAACGCACGATGGGCTGCGCGGACGAGATGAGACGCACTGCTCGGCGTTGACCGTTGTTGCCGATTATGGTAATGTTAGCCGATGAGGGGCGGCAGGAATCTCGAATAGGGCGTCGAGAATGAAACGCTTGCTGGTGCTGGCACTTTCGGCCATGCTCGTATACGCGGGCCGGATGGCGGCGATCGCCGATGAATCGGTTGAGCTTCACGCCCCGTTGGTGGTGCATCTGAAGATCGATGGCATGATCGACGGCGGACAGTCCGCATTCCTCGGCCGCGTCATCGCCCTGGCCGAGGAGCGTGAGGCCGACGCACTTCTCATCGAGCTGAACACATACGGCGGCCGCGTTGACGCGGCGGACAAGATGCGTTCGGCGCTCCTCGAAACGGATCTGTTCACGATCACGTTCGTTCACAACAACGCCGCGTCGGCAGGTGCGCTGATCGCCATGGCCACCGATACGATAGCGATGGCTCCCGGAAGCGCGATAGGAGCGGCCACGCCGGTCGACCAGTCGGGCACGCCGGCAGGTGGCAAGGTGATCTCGTATTTCCGCAGCCTCATGGGAGAGACCGCCCGAGCCAAGGGGCGCGATCCGCTGATCGCCGAGGCCATGGTCGATTCTCAGATCGTCGTCCCCGGATTGGAGTCGGCTCCGCGCCCACTCACGCTCAGAACGGACCAGGCCCTGGATATCGGTGTCGCACAGCAGGAAGCCGGCGACATCGAGACCGTTCTGCGCATGAACGGCCTCGAAGGCGCGGAGATCGTCAGCGTGGAACAGAACTGGGCGGAGAACGTCGTACGGTTCCTGACGAGCCCGGTGATAAGCGGCCTCTTGATGACAATCGGCGGACTGGGGCTCATATACGAGCTGACCAGCCCCGGCTTCGGGCTCGCGGGTTCGGCAGGGGTCGTGTGCCTAGCGCTCTTCTTCGGCAGCCATTGGATAATCGAGCTGGCGAACTTGGAGGAGATGCTG
>CAZSJP010000462.1:0-4504 GCA_964606675.1 uncultured bacterium | reverse complement strand
ACAGCTCAAGTCGGCTCATAGGCGCGCCGCCGGGCTACGTTGGCTACGAAGAGGGCGGTCAGCTCACCGAGGCGGTCAGGCGCAGGCCGTATCAGGTCGTGTTGCTGGATGAAATCGAGAAAGCGCACCACGACGTCTTCAACACATTGCTGCAGGTTCTCGATGAAGGCCGCCTGACAGACGGCCAGGGACGCACCGTGGACTTCAAGAACGTGCTGCTGATCATGACTTCGAACGTGGGCTGCCGGTACGTGGCGGAAGCCACCGATGCCGAAGATGTGCGCAGACGCGTCGCCGAGGCTGTCCAAGTGGAGTTCAGACCGGAATTCGTGAACCGCATCGACGAGATCATCACCTTCCATCCGCTGGAACGTTCCCATCTGCGGGAGATCGTCGCGCTGCAGATAGATAGCCTGGCGCATCGCCTGCACGACAACGCCGGCGTGTCGCTGGAAACGACGGACGAAGCCCTCGACGCGCTTGTGGACGTCGGGCACGAGCTGGCGTTCGGCGCTCGTCCGCTCAAACGGACCATACAGCGGTCGGTAGAGAACCGAGTTGCCATGGCGCTGCTCGAGGGACGACTCAGAGATGGCTACCGTGCGCTGGTCGACGTGGAGGACGGTGAAATCGTGGTGGTGGCGAGAGGTTCCGACGAACGTGAAGACCGACTCTCGGGCGACGAGGATGTGGACGAGGCGGAATACGACGTCGCTGAATGATGCGAGACCACCTTCTCGGCGCCAAAGAAACGGGGCACGACTTCACAGTCGCGCCCCGTTCCGGTTGTGTATGTGCCGCGTACGCGGTGGGTACGGCTTCGGGTCACGCGACGCGTGCAGGTCCTGGTGCGCGCGCGAAACGCGATACAGGGCGCGTGCCGGTTGCCGGCCGCCTGAGAACTCGTCGCGGCCTTCGTTCGGCCGGGATTGCCAAAGGCATACCGTCGAGGGTTGATCGGACCGCCGTCAGCGCTTCGCCGACGTCGTCTGCGTTGAGCTTGTGAGCGGCGCGCAGGCCTTGCAGCTTGTGCTTGGCCGGAATCAGAAGATGCTGGCCTAGCCTCTGGTCGCTCCAGCCCTTGGCTCGAAGCGCGTCCACGAACTCGCGAGCCCTGTTGGGATCGTCGTGCACGAGCAACCTCACGTAGCGGTTCAATGTGATGTCGCGTTCGTCGTTCATGTCGTGTTCCCCCGGTCGTGGCTCCGCCTGTGGCAGTTCCGTCTCATTTGTAGACGATATTGCCACGGCTATTGAGACCACGTTGCCATATTGAGACAGATGTCGATGTCGTTTCTACTCCGGCCAGCCCTCGGGCCGGTGTGGACTGTAGTTGCGGCGCCGCCGCATCGTGGCGACTGACTTAGCGCAGCTTCGCGCTGAACCTTTCGCCACTTTCCATCGCCTTACTGGGTAGAACACACGCAAAAGGTGGGCCATATGAGGGAACTGAGCGACGAAATATTGGTGGCGCGTGCTCGCGAAGGAGACGAGCAAGCGTTCGCGGCGCTGGTCCGGCGGTGCGAAAGGCCGCTGGCAGCGGTGATCAGGCGCGAAGTCCGCGACCTTCACCACGCCGAGGACGTGTTGCAGGACGCTCTGTTCGACGCGTGGTCCGGCCTATCGAATCTGAGAGACGCGGCCAGGTTCGGTCCTTGGTTGATGCAGATCGCGCGGAATCGGTGCCGCGATTTCCACAAATCGACACAACGCCGCGCTCGTCCGATGGAGAGCGACGAGCTGGATATCCTCGCGCTTGCCGGCAGATATGGCAGGGGGACCGTGTCGGAGGCTGCGGACGATGCCCTCGCTGCCCTGATGTTGGCGCCACCGCGCGAGCGAGACACGGCGAGGCTGTTCTACCTGCAAGGTTTCACCATCGCCGAGATCGCCGAGCGCCATGAGTGCCCCGAGGGCACCGTCAGGAGGCGCTTGTTTCATGCACGGGAGCACGTTCGGCAGACTATGGGCGTCGAGCCGCGAGCGGCTCGTGCCGCAAGGGAGACGATCATGTCGAAGCACAAAGCAGGATCGAAGAAGCAGCCGTTCCCGGTGGAAAGGCCGAAGATCGAGATAGTCGGGAGTACGGTGCCGACGTTCGAGGTCGACTGCCGCGAGGTGCCGTGGTGGTTCGCCATCCCAGAGGTTGGGAACCGAACGCACTGGGCCATCTACGACCCGCCGGAGTGGCGGGTCACGACCGTGACCGATATGCAGGTCGTGCGGCTGGCGAAGGTGCACGAACTCGACGGCGTTGAGATCAACGTGGACGAGTGGAAGGCAGAGACCGGATGGATGCTGTCGGAGCGGCTCATGTACGCCAGGCTCACGGACAGCACGGTGGAATGGATCGGCCTGGCGAGTCTGGACGATGGCGCGCGCACCATCTTCACGCACATGGACGATGGCTTCGAAGAGCGCTGGGGAGGCGCTATGGTGCGACACATGGAAGATCTCGGCGCGTTCGTGGCGCAAGAAGATGGCTCGTTCAGGCTGAATGAGCACGAGCCCGGCTGCATAGGTGCGGGCGCGTTCACCGTGACGGTTGGTGACAACTCGTTCGAGTGTCTCCGGGTGATCGACATATACCGCGAGGTTGATGAGAAGGGCCAGCTCATGGAGGCGTACCTGTCACAAGACGGGCGCTCCGTGCTGGTACGACGATATAACGGGCTTCGATGGCACGTCGACGATGGCAAGCCCACCTGGGATGAGAAGCTGCCCGACAACGACAGGCTCGTCATCGACGGCACCGCTTACGTTCACTGGTACGACTGCCTGACGAGCACGGCGCTGGGTATCGATGCCGCGTGAGAGACAGCCGTGTAGTGCGATCTCAACGCCCCGGCGCTCGTCGTTACCCGCCGGGGCGTTTTCTATCGGCCTCTGAGCGGACCTATATTCGGTTCCACGACGCCACCGGATGCGATCACGAACCAACTCACGAGGCCGATCAGTGGAATACGAATTGACCGAACGGGCGGTACGTCTGCACGGAGACGATGACGTGGCGGTCGCGAAGACCGACCTCGCGAAGGGCGACGTCGTCGTGACAGCCGACACCAGGCTCGTTCTCACGGCCGATATCGGAGCGGGCCACAAGTTTGCCGTTCGCTCGGTGTCGAATGGCGACCGCGTGCTCAAGTACGGCCAGACCATCGGCATGGCGACGTGCGAGATACAGGCCGGCGATCATGTGCACGTCCACAACATGGGCATGGGCACCGAGAGAAGCGACTATGAGTTCGGAACCGATTTGCGCGACCCGGCCCCGCCGGCCGGACCTCGGATCACGTTCGAGGGCTACCTGCGCGCGGACGGTCGCGTCGGCACGCGCAACTACGTCGCGGTCATCGCGACGGCCAACTGCGCCGCCAGCGTGGTGAGGAGGATCGCCGACGAGGCGACGGACCGGCTGCTCCCGGACTGCCCGCACGTCGACGGGGTCATCGGCCTGACGCACAAGAGCGGTTGTGCGGCGCCTCTGGGCGGCGAAGACTACAGGCTGCTGCAGCGCACCATCGCCGGGTACGCGTTCCACCCGAACGTGGCTGCCGCGCTTCTGGTGGGGCTCGGATGCGAAGGGAACCAGGCGGAGGTCTTGCTCGATGACACGGCACAGCACCGACTTCCCGTGCAAGCACGTCCCGCCGTACTCGGCATACAGAACTCGGGCGGCACCGGCCGCGCGATCGGGGACGGGCTCGAGTTGGTCGCTTCGATGCTGCGAGAAGCCGATACGGCCCGCCGGACGACTCAGCCTCTCTCGGCGCTCACGGTCGCTCTCCAATGTGGCGGATCGGACGGCGCCAGCGGCATCACGGCCAACCCGGCGCTCGGGATAGCGGCCGATCGGCTCGTGTCCCACGGCGGCACGGCGATCCTCGGCGAGACGCCCGAGGTCTACGGAGCCGAACATCTGCTGACACGTCGCGCCGTCTCTCCCGAGGTGGGTCAGAGGCTGCTCGGCCGGATCGAATGGTGGAAGCGGTACGCCGGAGCGTGGGGAGCCGACATGGACAGCAACCCGGCTCCTGGAAACAAGGAAGGGGGGCTCACGACGATATTCGAGAAATCGTTGGGGGCCGTGTCGAAGGGGGGATCGACGCCGCTGCGGGCTGTGTACGACTACGCCGAGCGCGTGTCCGAGCATGGTCTCGTGTTCATGGATACGCCCGGATACGACCCCGTGAGCGTGACGGGAATGGTTGCCGGCGGCGCGTCTCTGGTGTGCTTCACGACCGGGCGTGGTTCATGCTACGGCTGCGTGCCATCGCCCTCTCTGAAGATCGCCAGCAACTCCGCGCTCCACGCCAGGATGGAAGACGACGTCGACGTCGATGCCGGCGTCGCGCTTGGCGGAGCGACGGTTGGCTCGGTGGCCGAGAGCATCTTCGCGACCCTCGTCGACGCGGCGTCCGGCGTGCAAACGAAGAGCGAAGCGCTCGGTTTGGGCGAGGAAGAGTTCGCGCCATGGGTGCTCGGACCGGTGATGTAGTTCCCA
>CAZSJP010000461.1:0-4505 GCA_964606675.1 uncultured bacterium | reverse complement strand
AGTCGATCAGGAACGTCGCGCTCGTGACGACCTCTTCGCCCGCCTCGACACCGTCGAGCACCTCGACGAGACCATCCGTCCGAACTCCGAGCGTAACCTCTCGCGGCTCGAACATGCCGGCTTCGGATTCGACGAAGACCACTCGTCTCGTGCCCGAGTCGAGCACGCTCTCGCGCGGTATCACGAGCCGTTCTCCGAGCGGCACCGAGACCTCGACGTCGACGAACGCCCCGGGGCGCAGGACCCCGTCGGCGTTGGCGAACTCGGTGCGGAACGGCGCGGTGCGGGTCATCACGTCGACGACCGGGCTGACGAACGTGATGCGCCCGGTGCGCGACCCGGTCGGAACCGACGGGATCGTCACGGTCGCTCGCTGACCCAGGCGAACCAGCGGCAGGTCGGCTTCGTACGCGTCGCCAAGCACCCAGACGCGGCGGAGGTCGGCGATGGTGTAGAGGATCGCCGCAGGCGAGACGCGGTGCCCCGCCAGCACGTGTTTGCGGATGACCGTACCCGCGTGCGGCGCGTAGACGGTCAGGGTCGTGGTTGGCGATCCTGTGCGCTCGAGGCGTCCGATCTGATCGGCCGTCATGTCTAGAAGAAGGAGACGTTCCCTGGCGGCACGCTTCAGCGCCCCCTGGCCCTGGCTGGATCGGTAGGCGACGAGATACTCCTGCTGCGCCGCAACGAGTTCGGGGCTGTAGATGTCGAGCAAGGCATCTCCGCGCTCGACCTCCTGCCCCGTGTAGTCGACGTGCAGCTTCTCGACCCATCCCGCGAACTTGGTGTGCACGTGCGTGACACGCCGCTCGTCAGGCACGATCCGCCCGACCGT
Organism: uncultured bacterium; assembly: GCA_964606675.1. Classification (GTDB taxonomy): domain Bacteria; phylum Latescibacterota; class MWCZ01; order MWCZ01; family MWCZ01; genus CAZSJP01. Next base: position 3,670 of record CAZSJP010000461.1, on the reverse strand, counting down.
GCGGATACTCTTCTGAACGGTCGTGCGCATCGCTTGCGCCGTCCGAACCCCTATACGTTGCCTCTGTGCGACATCCATGGGAACGTGAGCCAAGCCGGGTACGTCGCTCCTGCCCTCGTTCGGGTCGATGGTGAACTCGACCAGATCCATGCCGCATATGCCGCAGGAGCCAGGCTCGTCACGGATGAACTCTGGGTGCATGGGGCACTTGTAGCGCGTCACCAACCCCGATGCGGCCATCGTCTCGCGTCCCGCGTGTTGCGAATCGCCACCGTGCATAGCGTGCGACGCGACCTCCGGCGCGGCGACGGCCGCGTCCGCGGAGCCTTTCGGAACCAGAAACATGCCGCATTCGGGGCAGCTTCCCGGCCCATCCTGCACAACTTCCGGGTGCATCGGGCACGTGTACCCTGTCTCCGCATGAGCCTGCTGGCCGGCGCCGTGCAGCTCAAGGAACATGCCGCATTCGGGGCATTTCCCCGGCTGCTTCTCCTGCACGTCGGGGTGCATGGAGCACGTGTACACAGGTTCCGTCGGCGTGATGTCCCGACCATCGGCCGAGACCACCTTCGCTTCCAAGAACATGCCGCACTCCGGGCATTTGCCGGCATGGCCTTGCACCACCTGCGCGTGCATCGGGCAGACGTACGTCGTGTCCGAGGGGGATGCTTGCGCCATCTCGGTTGCGCCGCGATCGTGCGCGGAACGGCCCGCCGAGTCGTCCGCTTCGTCGCATCCCCCGAGGAAGACGAACAGCGCGAGCGTGGTTGTTAGGATGCGCGTCTTCATGGCCATCCTTCCATTCCCCAGTTGCGGGAATGTGCCCGTCAACTGAGATAGATCGTAAGGTCTCATTTCGTGTAAGGTGCCGTGCCGGTTGCGATATCGGCAGCGTGCCCCAGAACGTGCTCCAGTTCCACGAACGCCAGCCGCTGGGCGACTTCGTGACCCAACTCCTGAAGCCGCAGTCTCTGGAGGCGACGCACCGCGTCCAACACGGCGATCAGGCTGGTTCGCCCGGTCGTGTAGGATGCGAGACGGGCGCTGACGAGCTGGCCCGCTCGTGGGATGAGGCGGGCCTCGTAGTCTCCGAGAAGCCGCCGCCCTGCATCGAGCCGAGCAACGAGCGCCACGACCGCGCCGGCCGTCTCGAGCTCGGATGATCGGACCAGCAGCTCCCGCTGCCGGAGTACCTCTCCGGCGGCCCGGACGGCGGCATCCTGTCGCCGGCCCATCCAGATCGGCAACGCGATACCGACACTGGTGTGATACACGCCGGTTTTGTCGCCCCGGTACCCGTACCTCGCCGTCGCAACCGGGTCGGGTATGCGATTCCGAATCGCCAGCAAGCGGCGGTCTTCGGCCTGAGCCACCATCTCGCGCGCCAGGGCTATGCGAGGCCGATGTCGCAGCGCCATCGCCGCGAGAGCAGCCGTGTCGGTCGGAACGTCGGGCAGTTCGCCGGCGGCAAGGCTATCGAACCGGGTCGACAGCGACCGGTCTAGTAGCTCGTTCACGTTCGCCACCAGACCGGGCCGTCGGTTTCGCAGTGCGTGTATGCGCGTCTGGGATGCTTCCGTGTCGAGCATTATGCTCACAAGGTCATCTTGCGGGACCGCCCCGACCGCGACTCGGCCCTCGGCAGCCAGCGACATCTGGCGGAACGCGGCGAGCATCGACGCCTCTATGCCGAGGGTGCCGTCGAGGCGATATATCGCGAGCGCTTTGCGAGCGACGCTGAGCGACAGATTGTCGCGTTGCGCCGCGACGCGTGCCTCAGCCATCCTGACACCGGCGTCGGCAATCTCGTCCCTCAACGCGAGTTTCCCAATCCACGGAATGCGCTGCGTGGCTTGGAGCGTGACTTGCGACATTGCCTGGTCACCGAGGGACCAATCCGTGGCGCCGACGTTGGTGATCCCGAAGCCTACCATCGGATCGGGCCAGGTGCCCGCAGGCGCTACAGACTCTTCCGCAGCCCGAGCCGACGCCTCGGCAGCCGATATCGCCGGATGATTGGCAAGCGCCTCCGACACCAGCGTGGCGAGGGTCTCCGCCGCTGCGAACGACGACGCCAGCAGCACGGCAAGCGCCGTCAACGTAACGCGCAACGGTTGAATCGGTACATGCATTTGCTCACCCTCCACTCGGGACGCCGGCACTCGCCGAGCATGCCGAGAGCGGAACGCGGGACGCATCAGTGCACCGGCATTACGCGTGCACGTGCACCGCGACCAACTTGGTCTAACGACGAAAAGGAGTATACGGGAAAAAGAGGGTGGGTGAGTTCAAATGAGGAGCACGACCGCGCCGATGGAGATCAGGGCCTGAGACGGGCCGACAGAGCCCGTGGCGACCGAATTGGGCGATGGTGCATCGTGGATCGGCTCGTACGCGTATACCGACACGTACCGGGGAACCAACTGCCGCGACACCGATGGTACCGGAGCGACGAGGGGATCGTCGGTCTCGGTGATCAAGCATGGGGCATCGCACGAGCAGGATGCCTCCGAAGGCAGGGCCTCGGACGACATGCAGCACGCGTGCGACTGCACGGCCACCTGCCCGTGAGAGCAGGCAACAGCGGGCAGCAGCACTGTCATGGCAACAGCGAAAGCCGCGACTATGTACCTGAATGACCGCATCGTCCTTGGTCCTTCTGGCGTGATCCGGAACAAGTATACGCCGTTCGTGTCACTGTTGTTCCATCCCGGCGGCCACTTTCTCGGTCGCCGTCGGAACCGTCCCATCTCCGCGGCCGAGATGCTCGGCTACCCTCCAGTCGACCTGCGTATTCGGTATTTCTTCATGCGATATCGCAGGACGTCCCGCGTTATGCCGAGCTTGCGTGCCGTCTCCGACACGTTGTCGCCATTGGTCCGTAGCGTGCCCTCGATCAGCTCGCGTTCGACGTCCTCTAACGTGCGGCCGACAACGGGCGATCCCCTCGTACGAGCGCCCCGGGCGGCCTCGGGTTCGACACGATCGAACAGGACGTGCTCGGCCCGTATCAGGCCTCCGTCGGAGACGAGAGCCGCGCGTTCGAGGGTGTTCTCCAGCTCACGGATGTTCCCGGGCCACCCGTACGACAGGAGTTTGGCAACCGCGTCCTCCGCCAAGCCGGACGTCGGTGCGCTATTCCGTTCGGCGATTCGACGAAGCAAGTGCGCGACCAAAGCCGGCATGTCGGCCATGCGCTCGCGAAGCGGGGGCAGGTGTATCGGGAAGACACTGAGGCGGTAGAACAGGTCCTCGCGGAACGCTCCGTCGCCCGCGGCTGCAGCGAGGTCGCGATGCGTGGCCGCGATGACCCTCACGTCGACACGTACGTCCGTCTCGCCACCAACGGGCGTCACGGTCCTCTCCTGCAATACTCTCAGGAGGTGCACCTGAGCCGCCGGCCCCATCTCGGCTACCTCGTCGAGGAAGATAGTGCCCGAGTTGGCGCGTTCGAAGACTCCCGTGCGCGGGTTGTCGGCTCCGGTGAACGCACCGCGGACGTGTCCGAACAGCTCGCTCTCCAGCAGGCTCTCGGCGATCGCGCCGCAGTTCACCGCCACGAATGGGCCGTCGGAGCGCGCGCTGCCGCTGTGCACGGCCCTTGCAGCAAGCTCCTTCCCCGTCCCCGATTCGCCGAGCAACAGCACGTTCGTATCCATCGGCGCAACCT
>CAZSJP010000460.1:3262-4511 GCA_964606675.1 uncultured bacterium | reverse complement strand
TCGTCGCGTACGATTCTCGATCCACAGTGCTCGGCCCGCCAAACCGACCCGAGACGATTGCGCGGAGGGAGCGTGCTTCGTATATCATGGTCTCACGCTGCCGACAAATCGGCAAGCCGGCTGCCAGCCGACAAGCCGGGAATCGGCCGAGAGAGGTCCTACAATGGTAGAAGGACGAGTACTTGACGAGAGCACGGGGCGAGGCATCGCCGGGGTTTGCGTCACGAACGGCGAAGATATCGTCAGAACCGACGCCGACGGTCGATACGAAATCGACGCGGTGCCGGGGGCGCACCCGTTCGTTTTCGTGACCGTACCTGACACGCACAGACCTTGTAGCGCGTTCTTCGCACGCGTTCACGAAGCGCCCCGTGGCCCGGTCGATTTCCCACTCGCCCCAGCGCCCGAACGTGCGAACGGGGAGTTCTCGTTCGCGCACTTCGCGGATACGCACGTGGTGGCCGAGCCCGGCAAGTTGACGCAGAAGGATCAGCTTGCCGAAGATCTGCGCGAGATCGTCAGCGACGCCGACCTCGCGTTCGTCGTGGCCAGCGGCGACGTGACCAACCGCGGGACCATCGCCGAATTGGCCGCGTACCGCGATGCTACGACGTCGGTGCAGTTGCCGATATTCACCGTGTTCGGCGGGCATGACGGCAACGACGAGCGTTTCGCCGGGCCACCGGGCGGCACGTTCACACGCCACTTCGAGGAGGTGCTAGGGCCCACCGCCTACAGCTTCGACTGGGGCGGCATGCACTTCTTGCTAGTCACCAACGAAGACCAGCTGTTCCTGTCTCCGGACGACTGCGAGCGCCGCCGACGTTGGTTCCTGGCGGACATGCGCATGCACGACGACAAGCCGACCGTCATCGTCACGCACGAGCCGGCGTCTTTCCTCGACCATGTGGAAGGCTTCTCCGAGCGCAACGTTCGGCTCGTGTTGCACGGCCACTGGCATTCGGGCAAGGCGTTCCGTCATCGTGGCATGCAGATCGCCGCGACGCCGTCGCTGTGCGGTGGTGGCATCGACACCTTGCCGCGCGGGTACAGGACCGTTCGGTGCAACGGCGGCGCGGTTGCGCACGAGGTGCGGGTCATCCGGGCCGGTCGGCCTACCGTGCCGGTCGACCATGCGCAACACGATGGTTGGGAGTGCGCCTGGGAGCGCACGCTCGACGCTCGGAGCAACCGAGCCGTCCCGGTCGAGCACGATGGCTCGCTGCTCATCGCCATCCAGGACGAAGGT
>CAZSJP010000460.1:0-3252 GCA_964606675.1 uncultured bacterium | reverse complement strand
CGAATTGCGGTGGCATACGGCGACTGATTCAGCCGTGAAGAACAGCGCTGCAATCTCCGGCGAGGGCTTGTGCGTTGCCACTTCAGTCGCCGGACAGGTCGTCGCGATGAACGTTGGCGTCGGCCGGATCCGGTGGCAACGAAAGCTCGATTCGCATCCGCACCGTTGGGTGTTCCGGTCGCCGGTCGTCTCGGGCGATTGCGTACTAGCCGGGGAAAAGCAGGGCTACACACTGTTCGATCTGGCAAGCGGCGAGCAGGTATGGAGCATCAGCCTCGACTGGTTCGACGCCTGGCCGTGCTATGCGACGGCGTTGACGTTCGAGGACGTCTTCGTCGTGCCGGTGCAGCGCCGGGGTATTCTCGCCTTGTCCCGCGACGATGGGAGTATCGTGTGGGAGAACGACACGCCTGTCGAGTATCACCACGGCGCGCCGGTTCAGGTCGACGACGTCGCGGTCCTCAACGGCGGCGAGGGTTGTCTTGTGGCCATCGACCTCTCGACCGGCGAAACCCTCTGGCGTGAACCGGCGCTGAACGGGGCGCATGCAACGGGGATTGCGGTCCATGGCGACGTAGCCTACACGGCCGCATTCGGCGGGCACGTGCAAGCGTTTGCGCTGTCCGGTCGTCGCCGGCTGTGGAGTTTCCAGACGGGGCCCGACCTGCTGGACCTCACTCCCTACGGGCGCGGAACGCGATCCACCTTGGCGAAACCTGTGCTCCTCGGCGATGAACTGGTTGCCGGCGGTTGCGACGGCTGGCTCTACGCGCTGGACGCCTCGACCGGCGACCCGTTGCGCCGTGCGTTCCTCGGCGCGCCGGTAACTGCGATCGGCATCGCGGCCGACGGAGTATGCGTGACGACGACCGACGGCGTCGTGCGGCTGATGGTTCGGCAGCGTTAGCGGGTCGGCCCTTTGCGCGCCATGGCGTGCCCCGGGGCTCCTCGGGTGCAACACCGGCGCGAGCCGCATCTTCCGCGCCGACCAGGTCTGGCTGCCAAGCTCGCCCGTCGACGCCATCTTTCGCGCAGCCCTCCCGAGCACCTTTGGAGGCTCTGCGCTCTCGTCAGCACGCTCGCGCTGACTATGGCTGTGGGCCTATCGGGCCTGAGCGCTGCAATCTGGGTGTGTCGGCGGCGTTGATAGCTCGCTACCGTTGTTACGAATCACGGTGGACCGCGACGCGAATCAGAGTACCGGGGTGAGCAATAGCAGCTTGCGTGTGCCACCAGAGCCTTCGGGGTTGGGCCGCTCCGTTTCGGCAGGTAAGCTCGCGGGACCGCGGCCTCGTTTCCGGGATGAGTCGTGGACCGATCGGTAGGTCGCCGGGTGCCAGGGTCGGCGCGGTCATAAGGGAGGCGCAGCATGAACGAAGCGGCACCGATGACCGACGCGCGCGCCGGGTCCGCCGGGCTGCGGTACATCAACCCGGATGTGCCCATGCCGGACGCTCCGGCGTATCCCGGAGAGCAGTACGAAGCCCTCGCTCCGGCAACGCTCGATCTCGCCGAGCGGGCCGCACTTGCGGTGAACGCGCTCACCGAATGCACCGACGCGGCGTACGACTACGAGCTCTACTGGATCGTCGATCTTCTCGCCGATCCGCCGGCGATGTATCACACCCTCGACGACGTCGTGCAGGACAAGTTCTTCCTCGCGCTGCCGCAATGCCGCACCGCATGCGGGAGCGAGCAGAACCTCGATGTAGAGCGGCATCTCATGTGGACGTACCTCCGCAAACAGGGCCCCGACGGACTGGTCTATGTTCCGATCGATGGCCGTCCGTGGGCGCTACCGGCACAGCCGAGCGCGTGGGCAGGGCTCGACGAACTGCCATCGAACGCGGAACATTGGGCGCCGATTATCATGGCGGGGAGGGTGCTCGGAGCGTTCGCGATCTACGCGACGAAGGACCCGTCCGGCCCGTGGGAGGATGCCGCGCGTCGGCTCGCCGACGCATTGAAGCGGTTCGCCATCGTCGAGAGCGACGTTGCCTACCTGGCGCGAAACTGGTCCCAGCCCGACATGCCGATCGTGCGCCCCACAGAGCGGCCCGTAGGATTCCGCGCGGCCGTGGCGGGCTGGATCGCGCAGGGGTTCATGGAATACCACCACCTCCTCGGCGATGGCGAAGCTGCCGACCTTGCAGCGATGCTCATGCGCTACGTCATGCGCGATTCGGGCTACTTCGGCCCGAGCGGCGAGTTCACGGAGGAGTTTCCGGGCGATCCGCCCACCGTTCACTTCCACGCGCATACGACCCAGATACAGGCGGCGCTTCAAGTGGCCAAGGCAACGGGCGATAGGGAATTGCTCAGCCTCGCCATGAAGGCTTACGCCTTCGCCGTTCGGGAGGGCGGATCACTCGTCGGCTTCTTTCCGGAGTGGCTCCGACACGATTACGGCGGGCCCGAGGAGCATCCGTATTCGTCGGAGATCTGCGAAGTAGCGGACATGATCGTGTCGGCGTTGGCGCTCTGCAGCATGGGCGTAGACAGATGGGACGATGTCGACCGGTGGGTGCGCAACCAGTTTTCCGAGTGCCAACTCACGTCAACGAACTGGCTCGAAGACGGGCACATGACGAAGGTCGACCGCGACGTGACGCCGCTTCCGCGCGCATCCTCCGATTTCCCGAAAGGCGGCACCGCCGAGCGCGTTGCCCAGCGGGCGATCGGGTCGTTCGCCGGCTGGCCGTCCGCAAACGACTTCGTCCAGGGCGACGACTGGTCGATCATGCACTGCTGCACCGGCAACGCGGCTCGGGCCATCTACCACGTCTGGAAGAATATCCTGACGGTGGAAGGCGACTCTCTCAGTGTGAATCTGCTGCTGAACCGGGCGTTGCAATGGGCGGACGTCGACAGCCATATCCCGTACATCGGGCGCGTCGACGTGAGAATGAAACGGGCTATGGCGCTCTCGGTCCGCCTGCCCGAGTGGGTCCGGCCGGACGACGCCGTATGTACGGTAAACGGCGAGAGGCGACAGATCGCCTACGACGGCCGCTACGCGATTGTCGGGGCCACGGTGGCGTCCGACGTTGTCACGCTGTCGTTCCCCATCGGCGAGCGAACGGAAGTCTTGGATACCCAGGGCACACGGTACGAGCTCGTCCTGCGAGGCAACGAAGTCGTGTCCATCGACCCGCCCGGGCAGAGGTGCCCGCTCTACCAGCGAGGACACTATCGCAGCGGGGAGACCCTCTGGAAGCGCGTAACTCGGTTCTCCCCTGACACGGAAATCGA
>CAZSJP010000459.1:0-4523 GCA_964606675.1 uncultured bacterium | reverse complement strand
CGGAAGCTGCGCGCCACCCCATGGTACTCCAGATCGCCGGTGGATAACTCCAGGCCTGCTTTCAACGTGTGTGCTCCACGCGCGTGGAGCACGTTAGCACCCACCACTGTTTGTGCGGCGCGGCCGTACAGTGTGACGCGAGCCCCGTGAGAGATCCCGAAGACCCCCGACAGGTCCTTGGTCTCCATGTGGTGGACGTATCCCTGGGGCGATACGACGCGCGTCCGGTTGCCGTCATCGTCGAGGAATGAGAACTCCTTCGTCACGAACTTCCCTTCGACGGGGACCGACGGGTAGAGGTCTGGTGGAGCATATGGATCGGGCGAGACCACGCGCCCCGGGCTCAGGGCGTCTTCAAGACTGACAGGCGGGTCCCTGAGACCGTTCCCGCTCCTGTCCGACCACTCGTACGCATCCTTGAGCCACGCGCCGTAGCTGTACGATTGCGGCGGACTGTACCGACCTTCGAAATCGTCGATGTCGACGCGGGGCAGGTCGCGGTCCACTTCGACTTCGGAGACCGTATTCGCGACGGAGACGCTCAGATGCGTGGCCTCGTCGATGGAGTAGCCGGCCGACGTTCCCCAATGAACGAAGGTCCCGTCGATGAAGCCGTTGTACGACAGGTGGAGCTTGTTGTTTCCGTCCACAGCTCCTGTCACACTACCAACGAGTTGGTCGAACGAACGAAGAGGCGCCGGGTCGTTGCGAATAGCGAATTGCCCGCTCATGTCGATGCCGGTGCCCGCTATCTCTGAGTTCTGCGTCGCACCTTTGGGGCCGCTGCCCCCCGTGCCGGCACTGCGGGCGGCCATGTAGGAGAAACCCAACCTCAGTCGGTCGGTCGGCGTGAGCGTAAGCTTCCCCTCCAGCGACCGGTCACTGAAGTAGGGCCTCAGCGCGGGTACCGGCGTCATCTCACGGTTGTGGGAGTAGCCGACCACGATGCCGCCGAGCCTGAGCGGCAGCGCCCAACCGGTCGCCAGGTCTACGCTCCAGTCCGGTTCGTGCCCGTACTGCCAGACCTGCTCGTTCATGTTCGCTTCCCACTCCCAGGCCTCGCGAAGCTCCGCCGCCGTCCAGTCACTCTTGTTGAAAGCGCGGCGGTACCGGTTGTTGGCGCTCGTCGCGCGTGCCGACCAACCTTCGAACTTCTTGCCGAAACTCGGGTCTGACTCCCTGTACGCCAGCATCTCCGGGTCGTCTCTCGTCTCCTCATAGAGATCCGGCCAGTAGATGGCACCTTCGAGCGCTTCGTCCGCCAGCGGCGACTTGCTGCCTGCCAGGACATAGTCGTATTGATCCTCGTCGTACGCTCCCGGCCCGAAGTGCTTCGGCTGCGTCGGAGCCAGGCTGGCAACTCCGGACACCCACGGCAGGCCCGGGCCGCGCTCCGTGCCGTCCTTGGTCACGACGTTTATCATACCCGACCGTACGTTGCCGTATTCGGCACTGAAGCCGCCCGTCAGCACGGTCACCTCGGTGACGAGCACCTGATTGAGCTGCGTGTACGCCTTGCCCGTCAGCGCGTCGGTGCGGTCGAGACCGTCGACCTGGAAGCGTATCTCCGATGGCCCGCCGCCACGTATCTCAAGCTCGTTGTCGCGTGCGACGTGAACGCCGGGTTCGTACTCGAAGTAGTCGAGCATGACGCTGACCGGCGCCTCGGCGACGCGCTCGGCGTCGATGACGATCTGGGACGAGGAGACGTCAAGCTCGATGGCGGGCCGCTTCGCCACAACGACCACGCCGCCGACTTGGACCGCCTCCTGAGCCAGGGCGAAGTTGACCGCAGTCGTTCTGTCGGCATTGATCCGTATCGCGGTGACGGTTGTGGACGTGTAGCCGATGAGATGTGCCGATACTGCTCGCGCGCCGGGGGGCACCTGCAGTATTACGAATCGACCGTCGGCGTCCGTCGATCCGCCGAGACGTGTGCCTTCGACCACCACTGCTGCGCCCGGCAGCGGCGCTCCGTCGTCGTCGGTTACCACGCCGGACAGCTTGCCAGTCGTGCCAGCGAACGCCGAGCCCTGCAGCAGCCAGGCCGCCAAGCCGACGAGCATCAACGAGCGAATAGCGATTAGCGCATTCCAGAGCACTGCATCTCCCCCTGCAACGAACTCAGTCTGCGTCATGTCAATGTGATACTGCATCTCTTGCGACGAGCAAGGCCTCGCCAGATGTGCGTCGCTACAGGTCCACCCGCACGCCGATGCGATACGACCTCGGGTTCAGGTGGTGCAGCCACTCGGTCCGCGGGCTGATGGGGGCGTGCCAACTGCCTGTGCCGTCCCGGTAGGGTCTTGTGAGCACGTAGAAGGTGGACTTGTCGCCGTACTTGACGTCGTCGCCACCGCGCCTGCGATCAATCAGGTACGTTCTGTAGTCGTCGAGGTTGCTAATGCCGAATCCGTTCATCCGCTTCGTGTCCCAGACGTTGATGACGTCGACATACGCTGAAAGCGACCTGCCTCCGGGGAGCGACACCGCCTTGGCGAACTTCAGGTCGGTGTTCCAGTAATCCACGACCGGGATGAAGAACTCGTCCGGAATCTCCCGGAGCGTCAGTTGGTCCGGGTTGTGCACCACCTCGCCACCGGATTGGTACGCTTGTATCACGCTCAACGACCATCCACCGGACACGGGACCCCAGTCGTGGGGTGTTCCCAGCCTCAGCAGACCTCGGATTAGCGCTCTGGGCTTGCTCGTCCGTACGTACGGAAGAAACGGCTCGACCTGCAGCGGGTCGTCGCTGATCTTCGACAGCCCGACCTGACCGGCATGCGACGTACTGCGTTCGTAGGTTAGCCATCCGTTGAGGAAGCGATCGCTTGCGCGGGATACCTTTATCTCCGTGCCGCTCACGTTCTCGTAGTTGGCGTTGCGATACGTCGAGTACGGACGGATGCCCGCCCCTTCTATGCGGAGCTGAGTGGGCTGATCCAGGTTGTACTTGGCGTAGCCACGCAGGGTGAGCACGACGTCCAGCGGGAACAGATGCTCGACTCCCACCTCGTACATCGTCGTTCTTGCCGGCCTGAGGCTTGGGTTGTAGACGAAACTGAGCGTCCCGGTGCCTCCGATAACGCCACTCGGAGACGTGCCGTACATCACAGCAGCCTTCTGGATCGTGTAGAAGACCCCGTAGTTGAAGAAGAACTTGCTGTGGTCGCTCACGGGGTGCGAGATTCCGATGCGCGGCGATACGCGCCAGTACGTCTTGTTCTCCGAGTGCGGAAGCCCGCCCAGGACGTCGCCTGGCGTTGGCACACTGCGAGCCTCGCCGTAGTTCCGCCGCAGGCTATCCTGGATGACATGGTACTGGGTCGTTGGCAGGGGAGCGGGGCCCCATTCGTCCTTCCAACCGGCTTCTTCCACCAGCCTGGCGAAAGACGTTCTTCCCGGCGCGGCGCTGAATACCAAGGGGTTGAACATCTCCGGAACGCCGTACAGCATCGCGTCGTGGCCGGCGTCGAAGTGCTCGGCACGGACGCCCAGGTTTGCTATCATGCCGCCGGTTTCGATCTTGTCTTGCGCGTATATACCGAATATCTGCGGAGATGCCGCCGGATAGTCGCCGCCGTAATCTCGGAAACTGAGGTTCGTCGGCGATCCGAGCAGGTGCAAAGCCGAGTAGAAGTGATAGTCTAGATCGTTCGCGATCAGCTCGGCGCCCGCCTTCAGCGTATGGCTTCCTGTCGCGTGAACCACGTTACCTGAAACGACCAACTGGCGAGCGCTGGCGTGCAAGTCGTTGTTGCCGCCGCCCCCGAGTCTGTAGGTGCCGCTGAGGTCGCTGTACCCGTCCTGCACATAGCCCTGCGGCGACACGATCATCACGGTGTCGACGACCGTCACGGTGTCGTCGGGGGCGACGAGGCTTCTGAAGTAGAAGTCCTTCGTGACGAACATGGTCTTTGCAGTCACCTCGTCGTACTCGTTAGGCGCGTCGAACGGGCTGCGGAACACGGCACGGTCGGCCTCAAGCGCGTCTTCGAGATCGCTTGGAAGATCGTTCAGCGCATCGCCGTTCGTGTCGGACCATGCATACGCCTGCTGCAGCCACGATCCGTAGCCGAACGAGGTCGGTGGCGAATACGAATTCTCGAAGTCCTGGGAGTCGGTTCGCGGCAGGTCGCGCTCGAGATCGTACTCCGACAGCGATCCAGCCACCGATGCGGTGGCGTACGTCGTGGGCCCGAACGTGTACGTCAGCGATGCGCCCCACTGCTGAAACTTGACGTCCATGGCGCTGTTGTAGGAGAGGTGCAGCTTGTTGTTGCCGTTGCTTTCGCCATCGGCCAACAGGCTTCCGGAGAAGTCGCCGGTCGAACGCAGCGAAACGGGGTCGTTGCCACGGACGTTCGCACTCGTGCCCGATAGCTCCGAGTTCACCGATCCTGTGTTGATCGCTCCGCCGCCCATGCCGGTGCCGGTGCCGACCATGTACGACATTCGCAGTTTCAACTCGTCCAGCGGTGTCAACGTCAGTTTCGCTTCGAGCGCTCGGTCCTCGAAAC
>CAZSJP010000458.1:2489-4531 GCA_964606675.1 uncultured bacterium | reverse complement strand
GAAAAGATCGCTCTGCTCCCTGCCCATTTCTTTCAAAGCCCTTCTCACCGTTGCCGTGTCGGCACTAAGAACCTTATAGCTGTAGTCGCCTAGCTTGGTTAGCTCTCTTTCAAGGTAGGGACCTAGCTCTGGGTAGTAGCGGTTATCAGGTCGTCCGAATACTCCGATTACACCGATAGTCGTAATGCCGTTCTTCTTGAGAATCCCATCGAGAGTACTCCAGAAATCGCGTGGGGCAGGTTCCTCTGACGGGCGCTCGCATCCGAGAGCCAGGCAAACAAAGACGTAGCAGCCGATAGAACGCAAGGGTATCACCCAGGGTCGCTTCATCCTGAATGCAGATTTGATGGCTCCAATCCTCCTGCGGAGTGTAACCTTTCTCCGCCAAAGCTACCTCAGGCCGCCGCGGTGCACCACGTCAGCCGCACTCAGCCCGGATACTGGTCCGTGGCTTCGTTCCATCCGGTTACGGCGCCGATCTGGCCCGCGCGGTCTTCGGCGAAGCTAATCGGCCGCCCTCTGCCGTCAAGCACCAACCCGACAACGCCGCCGCAGAGAGTCGCTTCGTGCTCCTTCCCGGCGCCGGCGCCGACATCCCACTTGCGTTCCGGCTGGAGGCGAATCGTGGCCGTCTCGTCGCTGCCGAGTGGCACGTGCACGAGATCGCCGTACTTGAGTTCGGCCGAGAGATTCGTGCCATCGGGCATGTCGATCTCGTAGCTCGCGATAGGTGCGCCCGGCTTGTCCTTGCCGCGGGCCGCCGCGCTGCCGCGCGGGGCGACGCAAGTGCCCAAGTAGATCATGCAATCGCGCTCGAAGACGTCGGTCGCAGCCTTCTCGTCGACCGACGAGAGCACGCCGAGGTGAGGCATCATGAAGATGCTGTCCACTGCGAGCCGCGTGACGCCTTCCGGCTGGAATGCGTCGATCATCATCTGCTTCGACTGCTGCCGCCGCGGCGCGTGGCTGAGGACGCCGCCCGAGCCTAGCAACAGGTCGAGACTCATCATGTCGATGAGGCCCCCGTCGTCGCCCTGGGTGAATACGTCCGACAGCGTCCGGTCCTTCTGGACGCCCTTCAGGCCCACGGCAAGCAACTTGTGCTGGATGAACGCGAGTCGCAGTGCTTCACGCGCGATAGCTTGCTCAATCTTCAGGTCCTCGAGCGTCTGAGGGATCGTCGTCGGCCGGATCATCTTGTTCTTGATCTCGTTGCGCAATTCGTGTTCGGCCACTTCGAACGGTAGCCAGCGCGCGATGTTGTCCATCCCGGCTTCGGCGAGCACGTTCGAGACGCTGTACGACATGCCGAGATTCGCGCTCACGGTGCGGTTGAAGACGTCGTCGAACACGCTGAACACGTCGGTCGTAGCCCCGCCGATGTCGACACCGACGACGTTGATCTCGTGCCGCCGGGCGATCGTCTGCATGATGACCCCGACGGCGCCGGGCGTCGGCATGATGGGGGCGCCCGTCCACGACATGAGTTTCTTGTAGCCGGGGGCCTGGGCCATCACGTGCTCAAGGAACAGGTCGTGGATCCCGTGGCGCGCCGGCAGAAGGTTCTCTCGCTCGAGCGTCGGCCGCAGGTTGTCGGCCACGGTGAGCGCCGTCTTCTCTCCGAGCAGGCCTTGGACCTCCTCGCGAGCCTCGACGTTGCCGGCGTAGATGACGGGCAGTTCGAACCCTATTCCGAAGCGGGGTTTGGGGTCGGCTGCGGCGATGAACTCCGCCAGCTCGACCACATGTGTGACGGTACCGCCGTCCGTGCCGCCGCTCAGCAGCACCATATCGGGCCTGAGCTGCCGGATGCGTTCGATCTTCTCGTGCGGAAGCCTGCCGTCGTTCGACGCCAGAACGTCCATCACGATGGCTCCGGCGCCGAGCGCGCACCGCTGGGCGCTCTCGCCGGTCATGGACTTCACCACGCCTGCGACCATCATCTGGAGGCCGCCACCGGCCGACGAAGTAGAGATGTAGATATCGGCGCCACGACCGCCATCGGCAGGCGTAACGATCTGCTCGCCGTCGAGGATGGTTCG
>CAZSJP010000458.1:0-2470 GCA_964606675.1 uncultured bacterium | reverse complement strand
CCGGCACGTCCGGGGTGGGCTCGATCTCCCCGTCCTCGAACGGGGCCTCGACGGTGGTGGGCGATTCGCCACGGAAGGTCTGTCTGTACACGCCGTCGATCTTCTCGATCAGGATGGCTTTGGTCGTCGTGCTTCCGCAGTCCGTAGCGATGATGACGTTCAAGTCCGGTATCTGGCTCATGTGTCTTCCCGACCCTCGGAGGATGTGTCGAAACCTCTGCGCGTCGTCATTCGTGCTGCTCGTGCTCTGCGTTCGTGTCCGGCGGCCCGACCGATCGGTCCGCATTCGCGATTGCCGCGATCAGTACGTCGACGGCCTCGCGGTGTTCGAGTATCTGCGTGAATCGCTCGTATTCCTCCGGTTTGAGGACCATCGTCGCGAACGGGTTCATGAACGCCATGAACTGGCTGGCGACGAAATTGAGCGGCCGCGCCATCTCCAACACCATTGTCGCCGGTGTCGCCAGTCGTCGCCGTGCCAGCATCGTCGCTACCTTGCCGATCAGCTCGCGGTCTGCCTCAGTCGGCTCAAGAGGCAGCGGCATGGCCAGAGCGTGGGCGACGTGCCCCCTGATCCGGTCCCACCACGACGTGCTCTCTGACATACTCATAGGCTTCGTCCAGGCCGCGCGGGCAGCGAAGGAAGCAGCCGCGCCAGATGTCGAGCCTGCTCGGAACGTCGAACGTCCCGAGGAAGACTCCGTCCCTGCGCCGCACGACCCGGCGGAAGCGGCTCCATGGATGGAAGCGCGACATGCCAAGGTGAGCGATCCGTATTCCCTCGTCCGTAAGTTCGTACCGACTCGGCGCCAGATACCGCGACATGCTCCCCGCGAGCGCCGCGGCCGACACGAGTCCGATCCACGCGCTGTCGAACGAATCGGCGGCGATCAAGGACGCAGCGGCGGTGAGCGCAACCATCGACACCTTGCGCGCCAGGGCGTCCTCGGCCCACGGATGACTTGTCCATTCGAGCTTGTCCGAGCACACCGCTTGCTACCGTTTCCTCGCCTTCGCCACGCGTGGCCTCGCCAAACGCGCCTGTATCTTCTGACTCCTCAGCTCTCGCAGAGCGTCGGAGGCGATCCAACGTGCACTTCGGTGCTCCGACTCGCCTATGCGGGCTGCCGCTTCGATCGCCAACTCGCTCAGCGAGGCGTTGCGCTTGCCGATCTGCCGTAACGACCAATTTACGGCTTTCTTGACGAAATTGCGCGCATCGCTCGACCCCTCGGCGATGATGTCGAAGTACGCCGCAAGCTTCTGGTCGCTTGCGTCTCTGTCATGCACGGCGAGGCATGCGATGAGGACGTAGCCGGCGCGCTTGACGTATTCCTCCTCGCGGGAACACCATTCCAGGGCCTTCTGGTGCGCCATGTCGGCGAGGCGCGTCTCGTCCGTGAGGGTCGCTAGGCGCGACAGGGCTTCCTCAACCTGCACAGGCCCAGTCCTCCCGGCCGCATGCGCCTGCCATGGTTCACAATGGGTTGGTGTCTGGTGAGCAGCGCGTCAGTTGTATGATACAAGCCAGAGCGTATCGGCGGAAGCCCGGTGCCTGTGCCGTGGCCTGACGTGACAAGGCCACGGCCGGAGCCTGACAGCCGAACGTGGGCGCGGCTGGGGCGTTGGCCGACCCCAGCGACTCGACAATCTCCCGAACCGTCTCGGCCACTTCGCCCGGACCCCGGCCGATCGTGTCGATCTTCATCGTATCGAGACCCATCGGCTGCCTGAGCCGTCGGACGGCCAAATCGACGTCGGTGGTGCGTACCGGATGCATGCGCCATACGTCGTCGGCGTCGAGCCATGCGGCGTTGTCGAGCCTCCCTAGCAGCATCCGCGCAACCGTGGTCTTACCGACGCCTGGTGCGCCACCTATCAGAACGAGCCTCGGCAGCGACGTGCGCCCGGCCGAAGTCACAGCACGTGGTCGGCGCGCGACGCCAATTCCCGCTCGATAAGGGCGCGTTCGTCCTCGTATCCGGTTCGGTCCATCAGCGCGTACGTGGCCAGTTTACCGGCCTCGACCCCAGGCTGGTCGAACGGATCGATCCCGAACAGGCTGCCGGCCACCACGGTCTGGATCTCCAGAAGCATGAAAATCTGCCCAACCGTGTAAGGCCGGACCTCGGGCACGTTGATCGTCATATTGGGCCGACCGCGTCTGGTGAGAGCCAACGTGGTCGCCTTCTGCTCGGCCTGCAGCAGGTGCCCCATGCTCTTCCCGGCGAAGTAGTTGAACGAATCGAGGTCGGCGAGTTCCGGATCGGCGGCGAAGGCCGGGTCGTTGCGGAAACGGTCGACGCCGATGAACGTGAACAGCTTGTCGTTGGGTCCTTCGGCGTAGAGTTGCACTTGCGAGTGCTGATCGGTCGCGCCTAGCGCCCGAATCGGAGTCGGCCCGATGTTGACCACCTCGCCGTCGAGCGATCTTTCCTTGCCGAGGCTTTCGGCCCACAACTGCCTGAAC
>CAZSJP010000457.1:0-4540 GCA_964606675.1 uncultured bacterium | reverse complement strand
ATTTCTCGCCGCTTTCCGCGGAATCGGGCGTCTGGATGCACAGCGTGGCTTCGTTGGCTGGTTCTACGGGATCGTGCGCCACCTCTGCTTCGCAGCTCTCCGACAACGGACACACGAGATCGCGCCGGAAGCGATCGCCCAGCTGCCCGACCCAGGCCCGTCCCCTGAAGCGGCGGCCTCTGCTGCCGAGCGTCGCAGAGCGCTCGCAAGTTGCCTTGGTCAGCTCACACCCAAGCAGCGCGAGGTGATTCTGCTTCGTGAGTTCGAGGATCTCGCCTATTCGGAGATCGCAAGCCGCCTCGGAATCGTCCAGGGTACGGTGATGAGCCGACTCTACGGCGCGCGACACGCTCTTCGCCGCTTGCTCGAGTCACACCCCACCTTCGAAGAGGAGTTCAGGAGATGACTGTATCCGCAGATCGCAATCCCGAGACTCAGGCGTTGCTGGTCAGGGCCGCCGACGGGCTTCTCGACGAACGGGAGACACGTCAGCTGGACACGCTCTGTGCCAACGACCCGTCGTTGGCCGAAGAGCTGCAAGCTCTGATCAGGGAACGACAGATGGTCGAGCGCTACGGTATCCGCGACCCGAATCCCGGCGACTGGGAAGAGCTCGAACGGCGCCTCGTGCCGCGCGGCGTGCGCTTGACTGGCTGGCTCCTGATGCTGGGCGGCTATCTCGCGTTGCTGGGTGCCGGCCTCTGGGCCCTGTTCTCCGACCCGGCGACGGCGCTCGGCGTGAAGGTTGGAGCTGGCGCCGTGATCGCGGGCCTGGGCGTCCTGTTGGGCTACGTCGGTGGTGGCTTCCTGCGGGAGCATCGAGCAGACCCCTACAAAGACGTCGTCCGTTGAACGGATCGGCACCTGAAGGAGCGAAAGATGCAGATGTTCACCACGGAAACCATCGTCGGGAAGAGAGTCACCCGCGTGCACGGACTGGTCAAAGGCAATACGATCCGTGCTCGTCACGTCGGTCGCGATATCCTCGCCATCATCAAGATGTTGTTCGGCGGAGAGGTGACGGACTACACCAAGATGCTCGCCGAGAGCCGAGAGCAGGCCATCGATCGGATGTGCCAGGAGGCGGCATCCCTCGGGGCCAACGCGGTCATCTGTGCTCGCTTCACCACTTCGTCGATGGCCCAGGGCGCCGCCGAGCTTCTCGCGTATGGTACGGCGGTGTCTCTCGAAGACGAGTAGTCTCGGCTGGTTCTGCCGCGTGCCCGTAGGGCACGAAAACGAGCTCGGACGTCCGCGGTGGCCGCGGAAGGCGGCGGCGCGGACGATGCGCCGCCTCAATGCCACGATCACACCCCCGAGGAGATTCTGCAGAAACCTCCCGCAGAAACCTCCCAACGTCCGCGAAGCGGACGACCCTACGCCCAAGACGGAATGATCGCCGCATCACCGCCGCGGGGACGACGCGTGCGTCGTCCGGCAGACAGAAAATGTCCGCCCCACGGTTGTGGTGTGGCACCGATGGTGGTTCGCAGACGCTCCCGGAGTTTGCGGTAGCAAACTCGAACGTCCGCGGTGGCCGCGGAAGTCGGCGACGCGGACGACCCCTATCGGCACGCGCCAACGCTTCGTATCATAGGTCGTGCAGGACGAGGAATGCTGCCGATGCTCGGGAGAATCGTCTCAAGCGTCAATGCAATCCTCGTAGTCGGCGTCACTGCGTACGTCACGATATACGGACGACTGGAGCGCTCGGATCGGCTCGAACACAGACACAGGAGCACCACGATGAGAGAGGTCCGCTGGGAACGAATGTTCGTCGACGAACTGGAGGCCGCGTTCGCGCGGTGCCCTGTCGTCTACTTCACGTACGGCCTCTGCGAGCCGCACGGCCCGCAGAACGCCATCGGCCTCGATGCGATCAAAGCGCATCACATCGCCTGCCTGGCCGCCCGCGAGCACGGCGGCATCGTGGCACCGCCCGATTTCTGGCACATCCACGAGCTTGGTGGGTACGGCCTGTGGGGAGAGGCATGCATCGGCGAGGCCCGCCCATGGCTCACGGCGATGCCGCCATGGATGCACTTCAAGAACGTGTGCTACCATATTCGCCAAGCCGACGTGCTGGGGTTCCGTGCCGCGATCTTCCTCACCGGGCACTATGGCCCGAACTGGAAGGACCTCAAGACCATGCTCGAACTCGTGCAGCCACACGTCGGGACACGGCTATACGGTCTGCCCGACTTCGAGGCGAACGACCGGGGGTTCGATGAGGACGGCAAGAGTGGCGGAGATCATGCAGGCAAGGTTGAGACCTCACTTCTCTGGGCGCTGGAACCCGAGAGCGTAGACGTCTCGCGCATGCCCGAGAAAGGCGACACGGGGAAGAACCTCGCCATGGGCGGCAACGCATACGATTCCGACCGGCGGATCGGCGAACGAATGGTGGCTGACGAGGTGCGCTGGCTGGGCAACGAAGCCGGTGAGCTGTTGAGCGCCTACGACGCAGAGAGACCCGAGCACAAGCTTCGGACATTCGAACAGGTCGAGCGATTGTGGGACGGGGTCGTTAGGCCCAAGCTGGCGGACTTCGAGTCCATGCAAGAGAAGTGGGGCGAACAGCCGGACGTGCAGAAAAGCTCGCGCTGGCACGAGAACTGGCACGTTCCCGACAGAGGATAGTCGGTGTCGCGCATCGACGGAGGTACTTTGTGAGAGAGGTCCGCTGGGAACGCATGTTCGTGGACGAGCTGGAGGCTGCGTTTGCGCAGTGCCCGGTCGTCTACTTCGCGTATGGCCTGTGCGAGCCGCACGGACCGCAGAACGCTCTTGGCCTCGACGCGATCAAGGCGCACGGGATCGCATGCCGGGCGGCCCAAGAGCACGGTGGCATCGTCGCCCCAGCCAGTTTCTGGCACGTTGCTGAGACCGGCCTGGGCGCGCAATGGGCGGCCCAAGCCATCGGCGAAGTAGAACGCCCGTGGATGACGTCGATGTCGCCGTGGATGTATCTCAAGAACGTAGCCTACCACGTTCGCCAGGCCGACGCACTCGGTTTCCACGCAGCGGTCTTCCTCACTGGGCACTACGGCGGTATCGAGATCGATCTGAGGGCGCTGCTCGACCTATTGCAGCCTTATGTTGGAACAAGGCTCTACGGTCTGGCCGACCACGAGGCCAACAAGCCGGGCTTCAACGAAGACGGCGACAGCGGCGGCGACCATGCGGGCAAGGTGGAGACATCGCTTCTATGGGCGGTCGAGCCGGAGAGTGTCGACGTCTCGCGCCTGCCCGAGAAGGGCGACCCGGGCAAGAACTTTGCCATGGGCGGTGACGCGCACGATGCCGACCGGCGAATCGGCGAACGGATGGTGGCCGACGAGGCGCGCTGGCTCGGCGAGAAGGCGGACGAACTGTTGGCCGCATACGACGCCGCCAAGCCCGAACATAAGCTCCGCACGTTCGAGCAGGTCGAGCAACTGTGGGACGACGTCGTTCGGCCCAAGCTCGCCGAGTTCCTGTCCATGCGGCAGAAGTGGGAAGGATTCCGCGACGTGCCGGAAGACTCGGTGTGGTACCCCAACAGCCGGATTCCCGACATGCGATAGCCGGTGCAACTCATCGAAGGAGGAATAGCGTGAGAGAAGTCCGTTGGGAGCGCATGTTCGTCGACGAACTGGAGTCCGCGTTCGCGCGATGCCCCGTCGTCTACTTCGCGTACGGCCTTTGCGAGCCGCACGGCCCGCAGAATGCTCTGGGCCTGGACGCCATCAAGGCTCACCATATCGCGTGCAAGGCCGCTCGCGAGCACGGCGGCATAGTCGCTCCGCCGGACTTCTGGCACGTCCACGAGATTGGCGGCTGCGCGCAGTGGGCCGCCGGGGCCATCGGTGAGGTGCCACGCACGTGGCTCACCGCCACGCCGCCTTGGATGCACTTCAGGAACGTGTGCTACCACATCCGCCAGGCCGACGTGCTGGGGTTTCATGCTGCGATCTTCCTCACGGGCCACTATGGGGCCAACTACGTCGACCTGAAGACGATGCTCGGCCTCGTCCAGCCACACGTTGGGACGAGGCTCTACGGTCTGCCCGATTTCGAAGCGAACGACCCGGGCTTCGATGAAGACGGCAAGAGCGGTGGCGACCATGCGGGACGAGTGGAGACCTCTCTCTTGTGGGCTGTCGAACCCGAGAGCGTTGACAAGTCGCGCCTTCCCGAGAAGGGCGCTCCAGGGGAGCATTTCGCCATGGGCGGCAACGCATATGACGCCGACCGTCGGATCGGCGAACGAATGGCGGCCGACGAGGCGCGCTGGCTCGGCAACAAAGCCGAAGAGCTACTTGCCGCATACGACGCGGCCAAGCCCGAGCATAAGCTCCGCACGTTCGAGCAGGTCGAAGCACTATGGGAGAACGTCGTCAAGCCCGCGCTGCCGGCCTTCCACACCATGCAGCCGGCAGAGACGCCGGTGCCGGCAGACTCGGTGTGGTACCCCAACAGCCACATCCCGAACCTGAGGTGAGACATGACGGGCATCGCGGAGACATACTTGTTCGGCGCGCACGTCTACCGCGTGCCG
>CAZSJP010000456.1:0-4568 GCA_964606675.1 uncultured bacterium | reverse complement strand
CATAGCATCGCTCTGATGCCCCGTGTGGACAACCTGATGAGAGATCACAGCTAGCGCGCGGTAGAGTATGGCGTATCTGGGCGACCATTCGCCCTTGTCGCCGTCGTCTCGCCCGGCACGCATGGTGTTGCCGGTGCACGTGAGGCCATGGACGTGCTCGAACTGCAAGTGAGCGTCCTCGTTCTCGCCTATCTGGCGCCAATTCGGTGCGCCGCTGCGGAATATGACGTTCCCCGTGACGCTAATCACCTCGCACGGCTTTCTCACGCGCGGCAGGAGAGCGATCCCGGCGCCGCCTGAGCGGTCGATGTAGTTGCCCGTGATGTTATAGTGATTGCCGCCGTGAAGCACTATGCCGCCGCCGGCGTTCCACTCGACGCGATTGCCGGTCATCGTCACCGACGCGTTCTCGTCGAACGCACCGTAGCCGGCGCTCCCGTTCCCGGAGAACCAGTTGTCCATGACGAAGCCGTCCCAGCCGCGAATTCGCAGGCCGCAGCCGGTGTTGTGAGACAACATGCAGCTTCGCACGCTGAAGCACCAGACTCGGTTCAGCCGGACGCCATCGCCCGTGAAGCCGCTGATCCGGCAGCGCTCGATGCGTGGCGTGTCCTCTTCCGTGCCGTAGTCCGGCTTGTCGATCAGTGCGCTGTGGGTGCCGTCGCCGAGCCTCCCGCCGTCCATGCAGACGCCGCCCAGCGTGCTGCCGATGGCGCCGGTGAGGTCGACGTGGCACTTCGCGCTGTCGTCGCCGAGCCGGAGGATCGACCCGCCGAAATCGCGAAAGCTCCACGTGGGGTTGCCGATCAGCCCAGTGTGCGGCGGGATCGCGATCGTCGACGTCACGAACGTGCCGTCGGGAACGAACACGGATGCGCCGCTCTTCCCAGCTTTGTCGAGAGCTTGCTGGATTGCCCGCGTATCGTCGGTCTTGCCGTCGCCGACGGCACCGAAATCGCGGATGTCGAATGTGTCGGTCATCGTAGCTCCTATCGAGATTGCCCGGAGGCTCGGCCGCGCCCCCCCCGTTCCATGCCATACGACAGTATCAGCGCTCGCTCGCGCCCCGGCAATCGTGGAACGTACCGGGCGGCCATCATGGCTCCAAGAGGAGCCGGCCCCTGTCGATTTCGTCGACCGAGGGGTAGATTGAGTCTCAGAAGCGCTATCGCCAGCAACCCGACCCCAGCGGAAGAGGCACCCATGGTGTCGCATACGGAGATATTCACGTCAGGCAGCGACGGTTACGCGGTCTATCGAATTCCGTCGCTCATCGTTGCGCCCGGAAGGACGGTGCTGGCGTTTGCTGAGGGCCGTCGCAACGGTCACTCGGACAGTGGCGACATCGACATAGTGCAGAAGCGCTCGGCCGATGGCGGCGAGACATGGTCGGGGCAGAGCGTCGTCTACTGCGAGCCTGGCGATATCACGATCGGCAACCCGAGCCCAGTGGCCGACCATGACACCGGAACGCTGTGGATGCCGTTCTGTCGGGATAACGACACGGTGCTCGTCACCAGCAGCAAGGACGATGGCCAGACGTGGTCCGATCCGGTCGACATCACCGCGAACGTCAAGCATCGGAAGTGGAACTGGTACGCCACGGGGCCGGGCGTGGGGATACAACTCCGGCACGGCGCACACAAAGGTCGGCTGGTGGTGCCGTGCGACCATACCACCCGTCGCCACAGGAACGACTCGCATGCGATCCTCAGCGACGACCACGGAGCGACGTGGCGCTTCGGTGGCGCGGTTGCGTCCGGCTGCAACGAGTGCCAGGTCGTCGAGCGCTCGGACGGATCGCTGCTGCTCAACATCAGGATGCAGAAAGGCGACAGGCATCGTCGCGGCATCGCAACGAGCACCGACGGTGGCGAAACGTGGGGTGAGTGCAACCTCGACGATGCCCTCCCGTGCCCGAGGTGCCAGGCTAGCATGATATCGGCGCACGGATCGCCGCGCTTGGCCGACGCCGTTCTGTTCTCCAACCCGGCGTGCGAGACGCGCAGGTCCACCATGACGGTGCGCGCGAGCTATGACGGCGGGCACACCTGGCCCGTGAGCGAGGTGTTGCACGATGGTCCGTCGGCGTACTCGTGCCTGGCCGTGCTGCCCGGCGGCGACGTCGGTTGCCTGTACGAGCGCGGCTCCGGTCATCCGCATGGCGAGTACGATTGGTGGCCGCATGAGGGGATATCGCTGGCGCGCATCGATCCGGTTGCGCTTTCGATCCACGGCGCCTGAGCGCGGTCCGTAGTCGGCCGACGCCTTGCAGGGCGCTATCGGGTGGCGCGACCTTACTCTATCCTGTTCTGTCGAATTGGCACGGACCCCGATGACGATTTCCTCTCAGATGAACAGAGGCTCCAATGTCACACAAAACGCTCGGCGTCGGCATGCTCGGCTATGGATTCATGGGCAAGGTGCATTCCGAGTGCTACCGTGCGATGGGGATGTACTACGATCCGCCGCCTGCGAAGATACGCCTCGTGGGCGTTGCCACCGCGCACACCGAGACCGCCGACTTCGGCGTTTGTCAGGCCGGGTACGAGTTCGGCACGACCGACTGGCGGCAGGTGGTCGAGCATCCGGAAGTCGACGTCGTCAATATCTGCACGCCCAACGACGCGCACCATGAGCAAGTCGTTGCCGCGGTTGCCGCAGGTAAGCACGTCTATTGCGACAAGCCGCTCGCCACGACCACGGCCGAAGCCAAGCAGATGGCCGAAGCGGCGGGTGCCGCGGGCGTCGTGCACCAGATGACGCAGAACTACCGCTTCGTGCCGGCGCTGCTCCGAGCGAAGCAGCTGGTCGATGACGGCTTCCTGGGCAGGCCCTACTCATTCCGCGTCGCATATCTCCATGCCGGGTCGAGCGATCCGAACAGGGCGCTCGGATGGAAGATGCAGGGCGGCGGCACCCTGCACGACCTCGGCGCGCACGCTATCGACCTGGTGCGGCACCTGATGGGCGAGTTCGACGAGGTGAGCGCCAGGCGCCGCGTGTTCGTGCCGGAGCGTGCGGCGCAAGCCGGCAGCAGCGACATGGTGACCATCACCGGAGACGACGCGGCGTGGATGATCGCGACGCTGAAGAACGGCGCGACCGGAACCATCGAGACCTCGAAAGTGGCCACGGGAACCGAGGACGAGTTGCGCGTCGAGCTTCACGGCGATATGGGCGGACTCAAGTTCAACCTGATGGACCCGAATTGGCTCGACGCCTACGACATGCGCCGCTCTGACGGCCCATTCGGTGGCGACCGCGGCTTTCAGAGAATCGCGGCGTGCAGCAAGGGCGAGCGCTCGGAGATACTGCCACCCGCGCGAGGGACGGCGGGCTGGATGCAGTTTCACCTCGGCAGCCTGCACTCGTTCGTCGAGAATGTGGTCGCCAGCAAGACGGGCCGCCCGAACCTGTTCGACGGCTGGGCGTGCCACGAGGTCTTCGCCGCCGCGGAGGAATCGGACAGGACCGGCGCATGGGTGAACGTAGCTCACGTGCCGATGGCGGGGTGAGGCCGACGCCATGTTGCAGAGCGATGCACCGGCCTTATATTTGAAGCCGTTGGCTGCACCGTGTTGGGGAGGGGTGAACCTGCCCGCTTCGCGTTCCGGAGGTCGATATGCTGACAGGCTACATCCGCGCTACGATGCGCCGCGCGCGGTACGAGATTCTCGCAGAAGATGGCTCCTACTACGGCGAGATTGAAGGCTTCGCGGGTGTCTACGCCGACGCCGCGACGTTGGAGGAGTGCCGCGACGAACTGGAGGAGGTCCTTGAGGAATGGATACTCTTTCGTGTCTCGCGCAACCTCGACCTGCCGGTGGTAGACGGAATCGAACTGAAGTTCCGCGAGGTCGCCTGATGCCGCCGTTCGGGGCGGTGGGTCGCCGAGAACTGATCCGGTGCCTGCGCGTCGCCGGGTTCGAGGGTCCTTACAGCGGTGGCAAGCACCAATTCATGGTGCGAGGGGATGCCACGATCCGCGTACCAAACCCCCATCGCGAAGATGTCGGCAAGGATCTGTTGGCCAGAATACTGAGACAAGCGGGCATTTCACGCGACCAATGGGAAGCTCTGTGACCCCGTGGGTGGCAACGCTACGCCCGACCCCGTGTACAGCGCGCCGATCGCCCCATGTGAGCCAAGGAGACAAGGATGGCAACCGACAGACACATTCCCGCACAAATCCACCCCGACCGTCGCGTCATCACCGGCGACGCACTGAGATGCGTCGCGATGCCGATGGGCGGGATCGGCGCCGGGCAGATCGCGCTCGCGGGAGACGGTGGCTGGCGGCAGTGGCAGATGCGCGGCAGGCCCAACCATCAGGGATACGTGCCGCACTCGTTCTTCGCGGCGTACATGCGCTCGAAAGCCGTCCACTTCACACGCCGCAAGCGCCCCGAAGACGTGATGGGCCGCGCGCGAGTGCTGATGTCGCCAGCACTCTACGACGACGCCGATTTCATCCCGCCGGTAACATCATCGGACCACATGGTGCCCGACGAAGCGCGGCGCCTGCTCGACGCGCTGCCGGGCGTCGCAGAGATCGAGTACGTCGG
>CAZSJP010000455.1:0-4582 GCA_964606675.1 uncultured bacterium | reverse complement strand
GTGTATGAACAGAACGTTTCGCATCGGGATCAGTCTTTCGCATCCGCAAGCATCACGGATCATATAATGCCGCGCATCGCGCGCCGACGCAAGTGGTGAACCGGCTCGCCCGTTGGCGGACGGCGCCTGGGGGCTTGCGCGCTAAGCCCTTGCCAGGTCGCCTTCGCGCAGGTAGCTTACCGGTTATGCCGCTCCGCTGGGCCGGTAGCCAGTGGGACCGTTCACTCTGCGCGGGGGTTCTTAGGAATGGGGCTTGATGGCAACGTAATGTCGCTGGTACACCCTATGGCATTTCCCGGGCCGGGGAACACAGATAGCGTACTCAGGTCCGAGGCCGACGCCGGGTTCCTTCTCGCCTCGCTTGAGGCGGCGCTGGGGGACGACTACTTCGGCGGGATAGAAATCACGCACGTCGGCGACCCACAACACCGGGCCCAAGTCGCCGAAGCGCTTTGTACGGCTCGCCCAGAGGGGCTGGAGGTCGCGTTTCTGTGTCAGCCCGTGCAGTTGGCGAACGAGGACGGACTTACGGACCCGAGCGATATATGTGCGCTGGACGAGGACGAGCGAGCCAAAGCCGTCGCCCGCGTCTTGTCGCTCGTCGACGAAGCGGCCGAACTCGGGGCGTCCAAGCTTGAGCTGCTGAGCGGGCGAGATCCGGCGTACGCCGTCGGAGACGTCAGGCGAGCCGAGACGCTTCGCGAAGGCGGGCGCGTTTCTCTCTTGCGCAGCCTCGACGAGATATGCCATGCCGCTTCCGAGCGGGAGCTGGTGGTCCTCCTGGAGATATTCGACAACATCGAGGAGCCGGGCGGCCCACGCTTGTTCAAGGGCCAACTAATAGGGCCTGCAGCGGATGCGGTCGCCTTGGCCGAGCGTCTGCGGGCCGATAGAGGTCACGGCAACTTCGGCCTGCTATACGATTCATCGCACATGGCGATGATGGGTGAGAAGCCGGACACGCTTCGGATGCTGATACCGTACCTCGGCCACGTGCACGTAGCCAACTGCGTCACCGTCGCCGAGGGCGACGCGGCTTCCCGCCGTGGCGATCTGCATCCGAAGTTCGGCGTCGCGGAGAGCGCCGTCGGTTCGGAGGTGCTTGCCGAGTTCGTGAGGGAGCTGGTCGAGATCGACTACGGCGGCACCATCGGGTTCGAGGTGCGGCCCGTTGGCTCCGAGAGGCCCCTGGGAGTCATCGCCGGCGCGAAGACGGCATTCGAGGAGGCCTGCCGCTCGGTCAGAGTCGCATTCGCGCGTCCCGGGCAATACGTGTTCCGGTCGCGAGAGTTTTTCCCCGAATCGGCCTTCGCCGAGATCACCGCGCTCAGAGTCGACCAGCCAGGCCTCGCGGCTGAGTTGCTCGAAAAGCGGAGCATTCGGCCGAGTCTGACCGAAGACGGCAACTTGACGATCCTCGCGGCCGATCACCCTGCAAGGAACGTGACAGCCGTCGGCGACGATCCGATGGCGATGGGCGACCGATACGATCTGCTCGGGCGGATCATGCGCGTCATGCTGGGTAGTGACGTGGACGGGCTGATGGCGACATCCGACCTCATGGACGATTTCGTCCTGGCGGACTACGTGCTGCAGCAGAGGGGGCACGCGTCGGCTCTGGCGGATCGCGTGCTGATCGGCAGCATGAACCGAACGGGCCTTGCCGGCGCCGAGCATGAGATGCTCGATCGGGGGTCGAGCTACCGTTCGGCCTCACGGATACGGCAGATGCACCTGGACGGCGCGAAACTGATGCTGCGGCTATGTCTGGCGGACAAGAACGATAGGTACGTGCTTCAGACGATGGAGTGGTGCGCCGAAGCTATGGAGCAGTGCCATGACCTCGAGTTGCCCGTGTTCTTTGAGCCGCTGCCGGTCCGCCGGACCGAGGGCGGATACGCGACGATCAAGGAGCCGGACCCGCTCATCAAGGCGATCGGCGTCGCCCAAGCGCTCTCGCACAGCACCGCGCGGACGTGGTTGAAGACTCCCTATGTGCCAGAGTTCGGTCGGGTTGCGAGGGCGACTACTCTGCCGATCCTCCTGCTTGGCGGCGAGGCCACCGGACGGCCGTGGGAGACTGTCGAGGATTTCGTCCGGGGCATGGGCGCGGCGCCGAACGTGAGAGGAGCGCTTGTGGGCCGCAACGTGCTCTATCCTGGTGACGAGGACCCGGCGGTGATTGCTCAGGCGGTACACCTGGCAGTGCACGAGCGCGTGGGGGCTACGGAGGCGATACAGGCTGCGTCCGAGCGGCGCGGGAAGTAGGATGGTACGATAGGCTGAGGCGATTCACGCGCTTCAACTTCAAGGATGTTGTGTCTATCTGGCAGGAGGGGAACGATGGCAGCGAACGAGGGAACGGTTGACAGAATCGTGCGGATTGTTGTGGGCGCCACACTGATCGCGGTGGGGGTCGCGGACCTCGTACCCGGTGTCTGGAAGTGGGTCGTGATCGTGGTGGGCATGGTGCCGCTCGGCACCGGGGTCGTTGGCAGATGCGTTCTGTACCCGGTGCTGGGGATCTCGACCAAGAAGGCGGCCGAGGATGCCGCTCCCGCGCCCGTTGAGGCGCCTGCAACGGAAGAGGCGCCCGCAGCGGAAGAGGATCAGGCAACGGGCGAATCGGACACAGGCACGGAGCCGCCGGCCGAAGACGAACAGTCGTCGTAGTTTTGCCGCGCCGCGGGTCAGTCGCCGGGTTGCATGGGTTGCAGCATGCAGCCTTCGACGTACACGTCGAAGAAGTCGGGTTCGGCTTCAAGCTCGATGTGCTCGATGGTTCGCACGAGACGCTCTAGAGCCGTGCGAAGCTCTGCGTTCACGAGCAGGTGCACCGCCCCTTGAAGCGACGCATTGCCGACCTTGAGGACCTTCGCAGGGTCGACCGGTGGTAGCATTCCGATCGCTTGAGCGTTCTCTACGTTGAGGTAGTTCGCGAACCCGCCGGAGAAGAAGATGTGCTCGAGATCGTCCCACCCGATCCCGAATTTGCGAAGCAGTATGTGCTGGCCCGCCGAGTTGGCGGCCTTCGCCTGCGCGAGCTGGCTGAGGTCTTGCCGGTCGATGCCTATGTTCTGATCCGGCGCGACGATGAACTCGGTCAAGTCGCCGGCGAACCTGCCCATGAGGTCGACGGCGCCAATCCGCGTGAGTTCCGCCATCATGTCGACTATGCCCGAGCCGCAGATGCCGCGCGGCGGCACGTCGCCGATTACGCCATAGTCGAAGCTCTCGCCATTGTGGCGGAAGGATTCGATGGCGCCCTCGAGCCCGGGCATGCCGCAGCGAAGTCCGCTCCCCTCGAAAGCGGGCCCGGCCGGGCATGATGCGGCGATCAGCCGGTCTTTGTTGCCGACAACCACCTCCGTGTTCGTACCTATGTCGACGAGCATCGACGGACGCTCGCGTTCGTGGAGCCGCGTCGCGAGAACGCCGGCGGCGGCGTCCGCGCCCACGTGGCACGAGATCAGTGGTGCCCCGTACACTCTGCCCGCGCCGTTCGCGGCAAGTCCGACGTTCGCCGGCTCGACAGTCAGCGCGGTTGACTCTCGCTCGCCGCCTATCAGTCCGTGCTCGGTGACCGACCGGAACGGCTTGACGCCGAGCGTCTCGACCGGGAGCCCGAAGAACAGATCGCGCATGGTCGCATTGCCGGTGACTACGACGTCGTAGATGTGGGTCCGTTGCGTAAGACTGCGGATCTCGCCGTTGAGATGCCCGAGAAGGACCTGTCGCAGCTCGCCGCCGCTGTCTCTATTGTCGTAGTCGATGCGATGGAGCACGTTGCTGCCGCCGAATATCTGCGGATTCTCAAACGCGATAGTGAGTTCTGGCTCGCCGCTCTCGAGGTCGACTATCTGGGCCGCGACGGTCGTCGTGCCGACGTCGACCGCGAGACCGAGGATCTCGGGCGAGGACGCGTCGATCATCTCTCCGGCGCGCACGACCGCGTCGCCGGCGCGCTGGACGGCGGGTGCCAATGGGACCGGGATCTTCTCCGTGTCGACGAGAATCTGCGGTTTGCGTTTGAGGGTGGCGACAGCCAGAGGAACGTCGTCGCGCTCGACACGTGCCCGGCAGGCGAGGCGATATGGGTCGGTCAGGAAGCTCTCCGAGTCGCCGCGAGGGGAGAGTGCGTCGGCGCCCTCGTCGACGGCGACTATGCATTCGTGGCACGTGCCGTTTCCTGAGCACGACGACGGAATGCGGACCGCGCCCGTCGAATGCGCGTGGTCGAGAATGGTCTGTCCAACTCGGACGGGGACATCCTGATCGTTGATTCTGCAGGTGCTCACTGTGAGGACTCCTGTGGGGAACGGATCTGGCTACGCCGTCCGTGTTCGCGTGCAAGCGGAGCGATAGTGGGCATCCGCCAGGCTGAACGCAGCGTGCGCAGTTCGCATGCCGACGTTACCGAGGGCGGATCGTGAGTCGGAGCGCCCCGCTGCGGGCGCGCGTTGGAGCGTGGCACCGCAAGATTTCCAGAGCATGTATGGTAACGGACAGCGCATGGTCTATCCAAGGTCTGGGGGTTCTCCGAGGGTGGCTGAATGCATATTATTGTTCGAAGTGGGGAATA
>CAZSJP010000454.1:0-4587 GCA_964606675.1 uncultured bacterium | reverse complement strand
CATAGCATCGCTCTGATGCCCCGTGTGGACAACCTGATGAGAGATCACAGCTAGGGGAGAGCAGGACATGCGTGGATCTCAGCGTTTGCCAGCCGTTGCGCCGGAAGGCTCGGCCGCGTCGCGCGGCGCCCCCGATGTTTCCTCGACCGTAGCTGACTCCGCTGCACGAGTAGCCCGCGGACCGGTCCGCCGGCGCGACGGTTGGGGGCAACTGTGCCTGCGGATCTGCGTTGCAGCCTATCTCTGTGCTGGCTTGACTTCATGCGGGTGGTTCTGCGACAACATCGGCATCGGGTGCGGGACGATAGAGAAGATCGGGAACGCAACTACCGAGGCCATGGTGCCCCTGATGGAGGAGGAGTTCGGACGCACTGGGAGAGTGTTGTCTGTCGCGGTTGCCGACCCGATGAACCTGGATTGGGACGATGGCAACAGGTGCCCGACCGCGCTGGGACGACAGCTCGGCGCCAGAATCTACTGGGCAATCGGGGAGTCTAGCGCGAACGGCAAGGCTTTCGGGCTCACGACGCGCGGCATCGTCAGTGCGTTTGTGCAGAGCAAGCAATATCGTGGCGACTGGTGGAATCGGCAGTCCTTGGCCCAGTGGGGTAACGCTCAGTCCATCAAATATCTTGTTAGAGGCGAGTATTGGTGGGCCGACCCCGAGCTTGTGGCCGATCCGAACACGAAGATGCTCTCGGTGAATGTGGAGCTGGTGGAGCTGGAGACCGGCAGAGTGTGCGGCGTCTATACGGAAACGCTGGGGCCGTTCTCCGTCGTTGCGGGGCTAGAGCAGAGATGTCCTGACAAAGAGACAGAGCGAGAGAGACTAGCGAGATTAGAAAGAGAGAGACTAGCGAGATTAGAGCAAGAGAGATTGGCGAGACTAGAACAGGAGAGATTGGCGAGATCGGAGCGAGAGAGATCAGAGCGAGAGAGATTAGAACGAGTAGTTGTGATTCCACGACCCCGCCTGGCGCCGGCCCGGGCGATCTCGCCGCGTGATCTGGGGCCCGTTCCCCACGACACAGCGTATGCCTGGACGACGCTGGAGGACTACAGCTACAGAGCCGTAGGCGAGACCGGGCCACCGGACGTAGTCGCGCAACGCACGAGCGGCCGTACACGCCGGAACCAGAGATCCGACGTCGCCAGAGACGGGAACACGAACACTACGACTCTGGTACTGAGGAACATTGCGGCGCCGTCGACTTGGGATATCCAGGCGATCGAGAGAGGCGCCGATTCGTCTCGGGTCCTGGTGGTCCTCAAAGGTGGTACGAATCCCCACGTCGAGTACGGTACTCCTGACTACGCAAGCAGCGACCACGCCACGGTGACCGCCACCGTGTACTACGACCGGAGTCTGAGCGGCGTCAAGGTGACGGCCAGCGGCGGGGGCGTCACGGCGGGCGCGATCAGGCTTTCCGGTGCGGTGCGCGTCAACGAGAATACGCTCAAGCGAAGAGTCGAGACGCCCATCGTAGTGCCTCTGAGCGGCGGATGCGCGAAGGCTCTGCTCTCCCTTACGGTCACCGGGGGTCCTGCAGGCCCCACCACGGAAACGGTTTCCCTTGAGCGCCCCGCTCCACCTAGGCCGACTCTCGAGCTCTTCTACCCCAGCAGGGAGCCCGTTATCCAGAGGTCCGGCAGCTCGGGTCCTTACGAGGCAAGCACGAATGGAGCGGATTTGCAGTTGCTGGCACATGTCCGTCACGACAAGTCCGAACCGGTGCGGGTTCTGTTTTCGGATGCGCGCCGGAGCCCGAGAGAGACGGAGATTATAGGGAGAAACCAACGGCAGCGGGAGGCAACACACCTCGTGAGAGCGCCCGACGTGAGGGACCGATACACCGTGACCGTCGAGTATATCGTCGAGAGCTACCTTGCGTGCAGGTGGCCGAAGCGGCAGACGCATCAGCTCATATTCTCCAGGCGGATCAACGTGGACTCCCTATTCCGAGAGGCAGTCGCGGCCGACAAGAGAGGTATCCGGGCCGTGTCCGGCAGGCCCGAGAGAATGGACGATGCTGCCCCAGGCAGGGCCTACCGGGATGCACGCAGGTCCTACGACGAAGCTGCGGACATATACACGGCCTTGACAGGATACGGCACCATAGATCCTGACGTGAAGGTGCGTGCGATGTATCGCGCGGCTATGCATGATCTCCGCAATATAGAAGCAAATGCACCGAACTATCTGAACGCCCCCATAGGACAGGCGGAATCGTCGCCCACGTCGATTCAGATGGGAACAATTCGTCGTTACGCAGATGGCATCGCGCAGGTCGAACGAGAAGGTGGGGGCGCCTACAATACGTGCCAGTACGGAGCCATAGGCGACTATTTCAGGGCCGCGAGCCTGCTGATGAAGGACCGGGGTCCGCTCTTGGAGACGGTACTCAACAGGCTACAAGGCGCCGACTCGCGCGGCAACGCAAACAGTTGTCCTGGCACTGGATATTGCGGTAGTCCCGATGGAACAGATAGGGACTGCGAGCGCCGCGTTCAGATGGATTGGGAGTACTACCAAGCGATGACGGCCTACCGGCTGATGAGCTTCTACCGGTCGACTACGGGCATGGACCTTGCCGAAGCAAGGAAGTACAGGGCGCTCGCGCACCGCCTTGCAGACAGCGCGTTGGATTCGCAGCTGCCGTGGGACTGGAAGGGTCCATACCTAGAGGAAATCCGTCTCAGAACTTTCTAGACGAGAGCATTCAGCGCGCTCTGCGTTACGGGCTACGGAGGTATTGCCATGGGCTGTCTTCTCACACGTTTGACTTGCTACGCGGTGTTCGTCGCTGTGGGAGCGGGCTGTTCTCCCCCCCACGTGGTGATTGCGTTGTATCCCGAACCGGAGACGCCGCGGTACTGCGACGCCCCTGATGTTCTCGACGCCGCCGACGTGATCGATGATCGGACCTCTCGCCACGTAGGCCAGACGAACGACCGCGGATGGGTCGACAGGGATTCGCTGGTGGGCGTCGGCTCGATTGTCGTGAAGCGCGGTGGGACCATCGATGACGACATGGTCGCCTTGCCGGTAGATCTCGATGAAGATACGATCTGGGTAAGCGACCATTGGACCAGGACCGTCGTGGAAATCGACGCCAGGACCAGTAGCGGACCTCTGGATCAGGGCGACAGCCTGGCAATCCGCCTCAACAAGTCTACGCCCGAGTCCTTGATTGTCCGGCCGGCCGGCCCGTTGCCCAGAACGTCGGGCATTCGCTCCGATAGTGCCACCATCCTCGTTGAAGGGCA
Organism: uncultured bacterium; assembly: GCA_964606675.1. GTDB lineage: Bacteria > Latescibacterota > MWCZ01 > MWCZ01 > MWCZ01 > CAZSJP01. The sequence goes on along the minus strand of CAZSJP010000454.1, from coordinate 1,320 downwards.
ACTGCTGGGGCTGGACGCTGCACGGTCTATTCCCTCACAAGCTCGCGTGCCGAACTGTCTTGGGCGGTCTGTGGCGGCGGAGCTCTGCTTCGAAGAGGAGACCGTGATTCGCGCGCAGCTGTACGGTGTCGACGTATGCCTGAGCCGGGCATGGGTGGACATTCGCGCGGTACCGCAGGATGGGACGGAACCACACGAATTCGGAAGAGTACGCTCCGACGCAAACGGTCTAGTGGAAGTTGCATTCGTTAGACCCGGAGGAGTGTCGTGGACGGATACGTGGATCGCCACAGTCAGCAAGCAGAGCGGCGACACGGCCTGTACGGGTACAGACACACTTCAGTTCGTGTCGGGGTGCGGTATGCCTCTGAGCGAGCTGCAGGCCTGGCGCCAGCGCCCGATGGGCGACTCCCTGATCGGCGGCTTTGAGAACACGTCGGCAGAGATCGGGTCCGTCGCACATGTTGCGAAAGTGTTGCGCGGCCGAGTCACCAGGCAGCGCGATTCCGCAGGCATCCCAGGTGCCACAATGCGCCTACGGCATTTCGCAACGCTGGAGGGAGAATCGCGGGAGGAAGGACCGCCGGAGGAAGGATCGCTGCGCCGTGTTGATGTTCCCGGGGGCCGCAGGCCGACCGCAGTGACGGATAGCAGCGGCGCGTACGCCCTTCCTCTCGCGCCACTGCCGGGGACGTGGGTCACCCATATCACGGTTGACATCATTCCACCTTGGGGAAAGGGCTGCGACGAGCCTGGGAGTTGGACTCTGAAGCTGGAGCGCGAGAACACACTCGATGTGGTTCTCGACTGCGACTGAAGCATGGAAGGCAGTGCACCGATGGTACATGTGACCGCCTGGCGTCGCGCCTGCAACGACGTATCGCTGCAGCGAGTCGTTGGCGTCCTCGCATGCCTGGTTGTGTGCGCCAATGCCGGCGAGCCGGAGCCGGCCGTGGAACTGGATTCGCTTGAGCTGTACATGCTGAGCGATGTCCTTGCGACACGCGACCGGCCTGGCAAAAGGACCAAGGACGATGTTGAGACGGAACGCTGCTACGCTCCGAAGTGGTTTGGCGGAAGCCCGGACGGCAGTTCGGTTCTGGGGATCTTTGAAGCAAGGCCCCGCTCCACCAGCGACGCCGTGTATGATCTTCTGTTCCAATTCGACCTCGACTGCGCCAAGCGCTCGTATTCCGATTGGGGGGCCCGTTGGGGCGCGCGCCTACCAAGACGCTACCGCGACGGCTGCAGGACTCCGGTGGCAAGTCCGCCCGTTGGCGAGCATCGAAAGAGCGGCAGCACCGACCATGACGTCGTCTG
>CAZSJP010000453.1:0-4599 GCA_964606675.1 uncultured bacterium | reverse complement strand
AAACGGGTGATAGCCCCATATGCCCGCACGCGCTCCCACACGCCGTGCGGCGGCGACTCCGCTTCGCCAAGGCATCACCCCCACCCGGTGTACTTCCTCAGCACGTCGTCGAGCGCCTCCCGCAGCACGACGGCCTCCGACACGCCCTCTCGCTTGGCCAAACGCGACAGCCGCTCGAGTTGCGCTTGCGTGTAGTGACTGGTCTTGGTGACCATCTTCTCCTCGCGCGACAGGCACACTTTGTTTCGGCCGGTCTCTTTGGCCCGATAGAGCGCGTCGTCCGCCTTCCGCGACACGTCCTGGATGCGCGCTCCGTCATCGGGGAACGTGGCGACGCCGCCGCTGAACGTGATCGCGAGCGTGACGCTTCTCCCATCGGCCTCGAACGTTCGCTCGTTGTCCGCGTCGAAGCCCTGCCTCGCCGCTTCGGTGACGAGGAATGCGGATTCCTTGTCGGTCTCCGGCATGACCACCGCGAAATCGTCGTCGCCTACCGGGTACACCTTCCCGCGGCCCGCGAAGAAGCCTTCGAGATGTGAGGCCCCGGCCTTGACGATCTCAACGCCGATGGCCTTGCCGTGCTTGTCCTCCAAGCCGTAGAACCCGTCGATGTCCAGAAGAGCGAGTGAGACGGGCGTGTCGCTCTCTCGGGCTGCGGTAAGGCTGTCGCCGAACTCCTTCAGGAACTCGGCGCTCGTGCCCATCTCCGCGAGCTCGTTGGTGGTGAGTCCTCTTGTCTCTTCCATGTTGCACCTCCAGCAATGAGTTGCGTGGTACGTATATCATCTATCACTATCAAGGGCACCATATGATGTGATATGTATCATGATAGTAGTATAGTATCCCCGGATATGTTTGTCAAGATCGAAGACGACCGATATCCAGCCGCACCCCATCTTGGTTCCTCTACGCGCACCGACTACCTTCCCACCGATACGCCAGACATCCTATGCCGGCCGTGACGTGTCGTCCGTGCCGGGAACGACCACACATCCGCTAGGAGATCGCACCATGTTCGTCGGCCTATTGACAGCGCCATTCGGCAGCGCATCCATCGACGAGATCATCGACTTTGCCACCGAAGCCGGGATCACCGGACTCGAAATCGCAACCGGACCCGGCGGGCACATCGACACCAACACGTTCGACCAGTCCGAAGCCGATCGCATCAAGGACCTAGTCGAGCGCACCGGCATCAAGATCACCAGCCTGGCCCACTACACCGACACGTGCGATCCCAAGTCGCGCGCGCCGTACCTGAAGGCCATCGACGCGGCTGTGATGCTCGACGTCGACGTCGTCTGCGGCATGGCGGGCTTCCCGGTGGACGGCAAGTCGAAGATGGACACCATCCGCCAGGACGTCCCCAAGGCCTACCGCCCGATCCTCGACCACGCGAAGGACAAGGGCATCAAGATCGCGATGGAGAACTGGTTCGCGACGAACATCCAGCATTTCGGGCATTTCGACGCGATCTTCGAGGCGATCCCCGACGCGCATTTCGGCCTCAACTACGACCCATCGCACCTCATCTGGCAGGGCATCGACTACCTGGGCGGGGTCGAGCGCTACAAGGACCGCATCTTCCACACGCACGCCAAGGACACCGAGATCAAGGAAGAATGCTTGCGGCACGTCGGTTGCCTCGAAGGCGGCTGGTGGCGCTACGTGATCCCGGGCTTCGGGAAGATCGAGTGGGGCGAGTACATCGAGCGCCTGTACGGCATCGGCTACGAGGGCGTCCTCTCCATCGAGCACGAGGATGGTGCTCAAGGGCGCGACGAAGGCTTCATCAGAGGCATGCGTCACCTCAGCCAGTGGGTAGACTGAGAACCCGAGAGAAGCTCGGGTTCGTCAGCGAGTTCGCCGACGCGAACTCGCCTGGCCCGCATGAACGAACCCGGGGCTCGCCCCGGCGCGGCAGCGCCGAGGGCGGGCCCTCGGACTCTCTCCTCCGGTATTCTCCTCCCCGCACTAGAGCCGAGCGTCTTCCATATCCGACCGTTCGCGCATCTGGTACGGGGAGTGCGGTCGCCATCGTACGCCTGGCATCGTGGCAGCTGAACATGGGTCGTGGTCCATGCGTAGTAGGGATAGGCCGGGTTCAGCCGATCTCCAGAGACCACGTGCCACGCAGCCCGAGATGGTCGCAGATTCCCGCCGATCGAGGAGGAAGCCATGGCAGGCGCTCAACCAGCCAACCCTTATGCCGAAGATCTGGAGTTCCTGTTTCGGACGGTGTTCGACGTGCATCCAAGGCCGGATTGGCGCGCGCCGATGGCTCGCCTTGAGGAGGAGATGGAATACTGCCGGACCCGCGTTGCCTCCTGCCGCACGGCCGAGGACCTGCTCGCGATCGGCCAACGATTCCGCCACGTGCTGGGCGATGGGCACACCGGCCTATATCCCGCGGAGACAACACGCTCTCGGTCGTTGCCGATTCGGGCGAAACTCATCGACGGCTGCGTCGTTGTGGATCGCGTGGTGGCCGTCGATGGTGATGCGCGTGTGCATTCGGTCGGACGAGGTGATGCGATTCTCTCGGTAGGCGCACGAGATGCGGGGTGGCGGCTAGACCACCTGTGTGATCTCGCAAGCTTCAGCAACGGCCTTGCAGGGAGAGCCAGATCGGCGGCGGTCTTCCATGAGTTTGTCGCCGAGGACCGCGATGCTATCGACGTGTTCGTGGCGAAACCCTCCGGCGAGGCGGTCCACACCGAACTGCCACTACTGACGTCGGATCACCCAGCGCTCCAGGAGGACCAGCGGCGACAGGACCGGGAGCGGATACTGACGCTCATCGAGCCCGAGTTCATCGACGACATCCAGGCCGGGCGCCTCAACTACCGTGGATGCTACGATCGCTACGCTCCTGGGCGTTTGGGCCAGAGCCTCGAGGGACTCGGACTGACATTGGAGGATCTGCCGGATATGGAAGAAACCGCATGGAACTTCTTCCACGCATTGAGCGAGCGTCGCTGGCGCAGACTCATAGTAGACTTGCGAGGCAACGGAGGCGGCTTCTCAGGGGAGATAGCTCAGCACCTCTACAAGTATCTGACCTGTGCCGATCTTAGCACGTACGCCGCCGAGGCCAAAGTATCTCGCACGCTCCAGGAGGTGCATGGGATATTGGGGGACGAGCCGGTCGGGTCGATCAAGCGGTGGGACGAGCGGGTCCTCGAATACCCCTACCAGTCACGTCTGGACCATGAACGAGAGCGGGCGCTCGGACAGTTCGATGGCGAGATCGTAGTTCTGACAGATGCACTAACCTTCAGTAACGGCGAGTGGCTGGCCGCAGAACTCCGAGCCAACATTGTCGGCACGTTCATCGGCGAGCCGACGGGCCAAGGCGGCTCGGTTCCGGGCGAATCGCTGCCGGTCAAGCTGCCGAACAGTGGTATGGAGCTGTGCGTGGCGGACAAGTACTTCCACCTCCCCGAGGGTGCAGAGACCGGCTACCCCGGCATCATGCCCGACTACTACGTGAAACAGACGCTCGACGACTACCGCACCGGGCGGGACACGGTCATGGAGTTCGTGCGGTCGATGTGGTCGTAGGCCTGCGGGTGCTCCGCGGCCGATGGGGGTTGTGCTGGATCGCGCCCGCAGTCAGCCGCGAGCGGCTTGAAGCATCTAGGAAGGTATATCAAGGTACCGGTACATATACCATGAGGCAACACTTCGGTGCGGGGCCCACACCGCACTGATCCGCTGAATTGCCTCGTCGTCACCACTGGCCAGTCGATACGCCTCGCGCACGGCGCGGGCGACGGCAGCATCGTGGATTGGGAACACGTCGGGTCGATTCAGGGAGAAGATCAGGTACATCTCGGCCGTCCATGGTCCGACCCCCTTCACCTCTGTCAGCGCGGCTACCACCTCGTCGTCCTTCATATCACCGAAGCGGCCAAGGTTCAGTGTGCCCTGGATCACCTGGTTGGCAATGGCGCGAATGCATTCTGCCTTCTGCGCCGAGACCCCGGCCTCACGAAGGTCGTTCGCTGGCGTGCGCTGGATGTCCTCAGGCCAGATATCTCCGCTGCCGCCAAAGAGTTTTCGCACACGCGTCTGGATCGCAGCCGCCGTTGCACTGGACAACTGCTGACCGATAACTGCGCCGACGAGCGTGGCGAATCCATCGCGCCCGGGTTGGAGCTGACAGGGACCGACTCTCCGGATGATCTCAGCCAAGACCACGTCATGGCGGCGCAGGAATCGCTCAGCTTCACGGAGCGACCTTTCGTGCGGCCCTCTGTCTCTATCCTGCATTCGGCGTCCTCTTCCTGGGCATTTCGACGGACTGCTTTGTTATGATACGCTCTGGCTGGCCCAGTCGGCAACGCGGCCACACTGAGGAGCTACCAGGCATCGATCAGGCCGTCACACCGCGAGGCGGTCGGCAAGGGTTGTGCCAGAGCGTTCCAATGCCGACTGTATGGGATGGCTGCGCTCTCTGCGCGGCTGTTCTTGATGGCTCGCCGGTGCTCTCGCGGGCTTGTTCACTACGCGTTCCCATGTCCCATGGAGGCCGCCCACATGGCTAGGTGTGCAATGTCAGGACGTTGTCCTCGGTGAGTCGTAGCGTTTGCATTG
>CAZSJP010000452.1:0-4605 GCA_964606675.1 uncultured bacterium | reverse complement strand
TGTAGCCCTGCTTCTGGAAGCCAATCCCGCGCTGAGACGCAGACCGGACCTCGTTCGTCGAATTGTCGAATCGGCAACGACCGGGCGCGACTCGACCGGCGCGCTTTGCGTCCGATGCAAGAATCAGAGGTATGGCTCCGGCGTCATCGACGTATCTCGTTTCTCTCCTGAAGGCGTCGCATCGATGTTCGGCGACGCAACCCACGATGGCAAGTTGGATTCGGCCGATGCCGCGCGCATAGTGCGCATTTCCCTCGGCAAGGAAAGCGTGGGCGATTCTCTGTTTGTGGAAGTCTCTACCGACGGTACGATATCGGCGTACGACGCCGGGCTCGTCCTGGCGAAAGCGGCCGACCCTTCCTTCCGACTACCCATCGAGCGGGTGATCTCGAAGCCAGCGATATCGCCGCCGGCGATGTCGTTGCCCAACGTGGCGGTTGCGCCGGAGAGCCCGTCGATGGACCTCTGGAGATTCACCGTTCAGGTCAGAGCGACGGGCGAGGACATCCGCGGGGCGAACATCGCTTTCATCATCGACACGGGGCCATCCATCACCCTGATGGAGGCGCCTTACGGGCCCAGAATCACCCGGCATGCGTTCGGCGAGGGCGAGCGCGTCATCCTCGACTGGGATGTGGGTCCGACGAGCGACGTATGGACTTGGGACGCATTCTCCGGCCGCGGAACCAGATTCGTTCGCGTCGGACTCGCTTCGGCTCAGCCGGTCAGCCTGCACAACGAACTACTCGTCGAGATGGCGTTCCAGGCGATGCTGCGGCCAACGTACGCCGACGATCCGCCCACCGAGATCACGCTGACGTGGGAGAGAGACGAGAGATCGAACGTCAACGAACTGCGGCCGGTCCTCAGAGACGGTCGCATATACGTGGCGCCCGCTGCCATATCGGACCGCCCACCCCGTAGACTCGAGTTGCGAGCCGCGACTCCCAACCCCTTCAACCCGTCAACGACGATCCGCTACAGCCTGCCCGAAGCCGGCCACGTGGCGCTCGCCGTCTTCGGCGTGAACGGCCGTCACGTGCGGACGCTCGTGGACGGCCGCGTCGCAGCCGGCTCTCACGCTGTGGTCTGGGACGGCCGCGACGACCTTGGCCGCGAGGCCGCTAGCGGCGTGTATCTCTACCGCCTGACCCAGAATGCCGCGAGTCCGGCTGAACTCAGAGAGTCCCCGGACTCGTACACGAACGCGGGCCTGGCCCGCATTCGAAGGATGACGCTACTGAGGTAGGCACTATGGCCCGCCCCGCTCTCTTGCTCGCGTTGGCGCTCGCGCTCCATGCCGCTCCCTCGACCGCGCAATTGGTAGGCCCTGTCTCGCGAATCGAGTACGGTTCGGGCGCAGAGATTCCATCCAACGTAGCCGGAGCGATGTCTCCGAAGCTGCTTGCGACGCTCCAGCGATACGTCGATGGCGGCCCCACGCCGCCCGCAACCCACGTCTTCGTTGCGTTCGGCGTCCGCTCATGTGGCGACTTGGATGCCGTCGCCTCGACGCTAGAACGTTCTGGCGCCGATGTGAGCGGCACGTATGCCGTTGGCAGCCTAGTCTGCGCACGAATCGAGCTGTCGCTGCTGTGCGCTGCGGTCGACGAGGGGTTGGACGACGTCGACTTGGTCTGGGCGGCCTCGACCGGCACAGTTTCGGAACCCGACGCGGAGCTTGTCCGGCCGTCGCGCCAGGTGTCGGTCGAATCGGGTCAACGGGCGCACGACTCTTTCGAGGCGCTGGGCATTAACGCGATGTGGGAACAGGGTTACACCGGCGCCGGCGTGCGGATCGGCTTCATCGACTCGGGCTACGACCGCGACCATCCGGCGCTTCGCGGCCAGGTCGTTGCCGAACGCGACTTCGTTCCATCGTCATTCCCGATAGACTCCGGTGCGACGGCCGAGGTGGACGGCTTGTGCGACTTGGGTGATGGCGACGATGACGACCTCGCCAACGACGACCGTGGCCACGGCACGTGGGTGATGAGCGTTGCCGCCTCAAGCGGCCGCGAGGGCGCGCTCACGGGCGTCGCTCCCGGCGCAAGCTACTACATCGCGAAGCACGGCGGCAGCATCGACCCGGACTGCGGCGCGGCGTATCTCCGAGAAGAATGGACCGTTGCGGCCATCAACTGGCTGGCGGACCCGAACGGCGACGGCGACCATGCGGACGCGGTCCACATCGTCAACATGTCGTTCGCCGGCCCACCCATCGACCCGGACAGCGCCGGCGGGGATACCCCGCTTCGCCGTGCGGTCCGCGACGCTGCCAAGCTCGGCATGTTGTTCGTTGCGCCGGTGGGCGACCTGGGTCCCGGGGTCGCTCAGGCTCCCGGCGCATGGCCCGAGGTGATGTCTGTCGGTGCGGTCGACGACGATCTCGTGGTGCGACCCAGCTCGGGCGGATTTGAGGCCCCGCACGTGAGACCGGACGTTGTCGCTCCCGACGGCAGCCTGCTCGCGCACCCTGGCGGCGGATACGTGCGCCTCGCGGGGACGTCGTATTCAGCGTCCTACGTGACCGGCGCGCTGGCGCTGTTGCTGGAGGCGAACCCGGGGCTCAAACGACACCCGGCGTTGGCGCAAAGGCTTCTTGAGCGGCTGGCATCCGGCAGATACGCAGACGGATCTCCGGCGACCTCCGCATTGTGCGATGCGTGCGCACCAGACGACAGGTTCGGCAGACGGTGCGGTCGCTGTGCGAACGCGCGATACGGCTCAGGCGTCGTCAGCGCAGCATCCTTCGCACCGGGATCGGTCGCCGAACTGCTCGACGACGTGGACCGCGACGGTGTCTTCTCGCGGGAAGACGCAGATGTCACGATGGACTACCGGTGGCGGCTCGACGCGTACTCACCGGCACGATGGATGCCGATCGACACGTTGATAGCGGATGTGTCCGGCGACGGGACGGTTTCGTCGCTCGATGCAACGCTGAGGCTACGCAGGCTTGCCGATCGGGCCGAGGAGTACCCGGTGCAGACCGGGGAAAGGTTTCCTGCAGCAGAGGAGTCGCCTGGAGCGTCGCTTCCGATAGCGGCGCTGCCGGAGTTCGAGTTCCCCGGGGAGCTGTCGGCACCAACTCTCAGGTTCCCCATCGGGCTCGAGGGTCACCACGCACCGGTCTACAGTGTCGACCTCGCCTTCCACGTATTGGCGCGTGTTCGTTGGTGGTCGCGTGGGGAGCGTGGCGGCCCTGAGTTTGGCGTCCCGTATATTGACGTCCCGCCTCTCCCCCCGGTGGGTTCGCCCCCGGACACTGCTCCCGTCGCACGCCTCTCGTGGTTGGGCACGACGGACGGGGGCGACGTATTCTACTTGATGATCGCGTCGGCTGAACCTCTGGAGGGAGCGCTCGATTCACTCGCCCGGGCGGAGTTCTACCTGCATGCCGCCGATACCGCGCGTAGCGAAGTCCGCCTCCAATGGCTCCGCGACGCCGGGTCGAACGTCAACGAGAGGCCGGTGGTCCTCAAAGACGGGCACATCCGTTTCTGGTCCGTCGGCGTCTCGGAGAGCGCCCCGCCGCGTTTCGCCCTCTCGCCAAACGCCCCGAACCCTTTCAACCCGTCGACGACGATCCGCTACAGCCTGGTCGACGCCGGCTACGTGATGCTCGCAGTCTTCGACGTGAATGGTCGCCACATGCGGACGCTCGTCGACGGCCACGTCGAAGCCGGCTCTCACACTGTCGAGTGGGGCGGCCGCGACGAGATTGGGCGCGACGCGGCAAGCGGCGTGTATTTCTGCCGGCTGACAACTACCCCGGACAAGGTGAGGGTTCGAAAGATGGTACTGGTGAGGTGATTCCGCCTGGCTATTCTATCACGGGCACCCGAGCGTCCAGCGACACGCCGGCGAGGGATACCGATGCCCGCCATCCGATTAGCTCGACCCCTGCCCGAGCAGCCCGGGCGAGCGCCGCCGCGAACTTCGGGTCGATGTCGTCCGCCGCTTGGACCGCCGACACGTCCGACCTCTGAGCGACGAACACGACCGCGGTACGCAAGCCGGCTAGTCGCATGCCGGTAAGCTCCTCGACGTGCCTGCGCCCTCGCGCCGTGACGGCATCGGGAAACCAGCCGACTCCGTCGCGCATCATGCCCACCGACTTCACCTCGATGAAGCACCTCTCGTCCCCGTCTGAGAGCTCGAAATCGAACCGGCTCGACCCATGTGTGACCTCGGGCCTGACCGTTTCGTAGCACGCGAACTCGCTCCAGCGCCGCGATTCGAGCGCCTCCTTCACCAGTCGATTCGGCAGCAGCGAGTTGACGCTTACCAGTATGGTACCGTCGGCGCCTTGATATGCCGCCAGCACGAGATCATATTTCGTTCTGCGCGTGCCGGTTCCGGCGCCGGCAGCTTCCCGGATGTGTACGGTGCATCCTGGGACCAGGGTATCCTTCATGCGGCCGGGGTCCGGCACGTGGACCTCCACGACGGCGCCCGCGCACTCGACCAGCGCGAGGTACCGATTCGGCCGCTCGAGGAGCGTCGCCTCGTGCAGTGGCCCGAATCGGATCGTCGGCGCGATACCGTGCTCATCCATACCGTCTCCCGGGCGATGTGCAACATGGGACTCGACCGCCATGC
>CAZSJP010000451.1:0-4606 GCA_964606675.1 uncultured bacterium | reverse complement strand
CTAGATGTGATGTGTCATGACGTTGTCCTCACCACGTGCACCGGCGAACGTACGGCATGCAGTCGTAGAACGCACCCCACACAACAGCCTGGGGACGCACACTGCCGGAACTCTTGGCGCTGTCGTCTCAACCGCGTGTCCATCATCAACTTCCTCAGCTTGGGTGGTGACAACGTCATGACATTCCACAGCTAGAGACCAGGCGCGCCGCGCAGATGTCGCAGGATTTCCTGCAAGCGGTCGAGCGGCAGGAGGCCAAGGTGGCGATCATGGACGTCACGGGCGTGACTGTGATCGACACGAGCGTCGCGAGGCATTTGCTCTCGACGGTGCAGGCCGCGGGCGTGCTGGGAGCGGAGGTCATAGTCACCGGGTTCAGCGCCGAATCGGCACAGACGCTAACCCATCTCGGCGTCGATTTCGCCACACTGCGTACGCGCGGGTCGCTGCGGGCAGGGATCGCCGAAGCCCTGGCCCTCATCGGCCAGCACGTCAGCGCCTGACCGCCTCAGATCGCGTAGTTCCAGATCAGCTTGACGCCCGAGGCGATGACGAAGAACAGCACGATCCACGCAAACTGCTTCTTCGGTATGCGCTTGTTGAGGTACGCGCCGAGTACCGCGCCGACGACTATCGACGGGATCATCGTCAGCGCCAGCATCATGATGTCGCCGGTGAGCAGGTCCTGTGTGATGTAGAACGGCACCTTCGTCATGTTGATCATGAAGAAGATGATGGTCGCCGTGGCCACGAACGCGTGGTTCGTCAGGCGTTGCGGAAGCAAGTACAGCGTGGTGATCAGCCCGCCGAGATGCGCCAGCGCCGAGATAGTGCCCGTCCCCACACCCGCCAGGAATCCTATCCACGTCCGTCCGCCGAACGCGGTGGTTACCATCCGCTCCCGCAGCGCCTGCCCGACTCCGAACGCCAGCGCCGCGACGCCGATGAGCAGCTTGAACTCGGCATCGGGGAGCACACCCATGAGGTTCATGCCCAGCACGATGCCCACGACCGCGCCCGGGAACAGCACGACGATGTTTCGCCTGTCCCACCCGCGCCAGTAGAAGAACAACGTCGATACGTCGCCCATGATAAGGAGCGGCAGCATAAGCCCGACGAGATACGTCGGCTCCGTGTCGGCGAAATACAGCACCCACATGGGCACCACTATCATCCCGAGGCCGCCGCCGAACCCGGCCTTCGCCAGGCCGATGATGAACGCACCGAAGTGCAGCATGAACGTATCCAGGTGACACCTCCGGGTATGCACTACTGCGCAAGTCGCGCGCGACTTGCAGCGCAGCTTGCTGCGCACGAGTCATTAAGGATGCGAGGCTCGCGTCGCCTGTGCAAGGTGGCGTGGGCGATGTCCGCGCTGCGTCGGCCACCACCACGCCGCGAAGCGTGTGTCGACAGGCGAAGAGCACCTTGCCCGCAGGTTGGCGTACTGATAGACTTCATTGAGGGAGCAACGCGGCCCAACAAGCGCGAAGGGTGCAAGGACATGTGGGGGAGCCTGCTCAATTCGGTTCTTGGTCTCCTGTCGGGATTCTACTTCGTCTCCGCGCTTGTGGGGATCCTTGTCGGGCGCGCTCTCTGGTACTTCCTCGGTGTCCGAATCAAAGACGAACAGAGGCGACTCAACTGCCGGTTTACGTCGGTCGGCGTGGTGATCGTGCTGTGGCTTCTCGGATCGGGCATCTACTCCGTGGCAACCGCCCCCGACTACGAGTTCGCCGACGTGACGGGGATTCTGATCCTGCGGATCGAAGGGGACGACGCACTCCAAGACCGGCTAGTCAGCGAGTTCAACAACCAGCTTAGCCGGGATTCGCTTGAGGTTGAGATTGAGGTACTGCGGCATCAGGCGATCGTGAGCGAAGGAGAACTTGGGCTACCTGGGGCGCACGAGCAGGCGCGCCACATTGGCGCCGAAACTGGGGCGCACGTCGTCATCTGGGGCAGAGTTGGTAAGGAGCGTGCCTACTACCCGCGTTTCACACTCGTGCAGAGCGTGCCCTCTTTGGCCAAAGAGGGGGCGTACACTTTGGCGGCGCAAGACATCTCGAAAATCACTTTGCCACCGGTGTTCCTGAACAAAGCAGTCTACGTGGCCCGCCTTGTTGCCGGGTGTCTGTTCTATGGTCGATCGCGGTATGAGGCCGCGTTGCGGCATTTGGAGGCGGCAACAAGTATGACGGGGGCGCAAGGCAGCATTGTGCCGGACATCCAAGCCATGATCGGCCTATGCCGTGTGAGATTGGCACGAGGCGGGCGAGAGGTGGCGCTGCGCGCACGGCCGCGTTCTTCACACTTCGACCTCCCGGACAGCGCTCGCACGTACGGTGGAGGACTCGATGCCCGACATCGCTAGACTGCTTCTTGAAGCCATGAGGGGATTCCCCGCGATCTACGCGCTGTGCTGCGCGATCACCGGGGTCGCCATGTGGTACTACCTGGGTGTCCGAATCAGGGACGAGCGAGATAGGCTGATGCGACGGTATCTGTCTGTCGGCGCGATGGTCCTTCTCTGGGGCATCGGATCGGCCATCCACTACCTGGCAACCCGACCCGACTACGAGTTCGCCGACGACGTGACGGGCATTCTGATCCTGAAGATCGAGGCGGACGACGAATCCAACTCGCTTCAGCACCACCTGAGGGCCTCGCTCAACGATGCTCTTGGTGACTGGGCCATCGAGATTCGCGCTTGCGACGAACTTGCTACCGCCGACGAGGGCCTAACGCGGGCACACGACCGCGCCCGTGAGATCGGCAGCAGGTACGGTGCAACGCTTGTGCTATGGGGGGCGCGCATCGGTGACAACAAGTTCTATCCTCGCATCACGGTTGTCGGAGAGGCGCGGCCGGCCACCGTGGCCGGGGAACACACGCTTGGCGTCCAGGACATTTCCGAACTGGAACTGCCGTCCGTTCTCGTGGAGCGGCCGATCTATCTCGCCACGTTCCTTGCCGGCTATGCGTCCTACAGCCGCTCAGCCTACCGCGAAGCGCTGGAACAATTCGGCGCGGCCCGCAACTGGGAAGGCGCGAACAGAGAGGAACTGGGCGAGATACTGCGCTTGACTGGCAATGTCGAAGCGGACTTGGCCCGGCTCGACCGGGACATGTCGAAGCACCTTGAAGGTGCCGTTGCCGCATACGAAGCGGCACTGAGCGTGTACACCCGAGAGACCTCCCCCACAAGCTGGGCGGCGACGCAGAACAACCTTGGTACGGCTCACGCGCAGTCGCCGTCGGGCGACCGTGCCCAGAGCCTGCAGAAAGCGATCGCCGCGTACGAGGCGGCGCTGAGCGTGTATGCCGAAGAGACCTGCCCTGTAGACTGGGCGGCGACGAAGAACAACCTAGGCAACGCCTACGCCGAGCTCCCCGCTGGTGATCGCGCAGAGAACCTGAGGAGGGCCACCGCTGCGTACATAGCGGCGCTTCGCGTCTACACTGAAGAAGGTTTCCCTGCAGACTGGGCCATGACCCAGAACAACCTGGGCACCGCCTACCAGGGGCTGCCGACCGGAGATCGGGCGGGGAACAAGCGGGAGGCTATCGCGGCGTACGAGGCGGCGCTACGTGTCCAGACCGTAGAGGCCTTCCCCGCAGACTGGGCCATGACCCAGAACAACCTGGGCACGGCCTACGCGGAACTGCCGACCGGCGATCGAGAGGAGAACACTCGGAAGGCTATCGCGGCATATGAAGCGGCGCTACGCGTCTTCACAGAAGCCACCTCCCCTGTGAACTGGGCCGCTACCCAGGTCAACCTGGGCAACGCCTACGCGAGAGTACCGACCGGTGACCGGGCGGATGACCTCCAGAGGGCCATCGTGGCTTACGAGGCGGCGCTGCGAGTGTACACGAAAGAGGCGTTTCCGTCGGAGTGGGCCACAACCCAGAACAACCTGGGCGCCGTCTACCAAGCGATGCCGACAGGTGATCGAGCGGAGAACGTCCGAAAGGCCATCGAGGCGCACAAGGCAGCGCTGCGCGTCTACACGCGAGAGGCGTTTCCTGCCGAATGGGCCGGAACCCAGAACAACCTTGGTCTCGCCTGCAGGAATCGTTCTGTCGGTGACCGCCGAGCCAGTCTCGAAGAAGCCATCGGCTGCTTCACCGACGCTCTGACGGTGTGGACGGAATCAGCGTTTCCTCGGGATCACGCCATGGCGACGAGGAATCTGGCCAAGGCAACGCGCATGCTTGACGAACTCCGCGAGGAGTAGCTCCGCCCCCGGCCCAGGCCGCCACCACCCTCCATTGGTCCGCCTCCCACCACACCGCCATACTTCGGTGCCGCAAAGCACCTCCCCGACCGCACCGCCAATCCGACAGCCGCTGACGGAGTTCGCAGTGACCGCTCCAGCGGCCGACGCGGGACTCCCAACGTGCCCAGAGCGCACGACTAGTGCCTATGATACGGCCCTTCCTCGTGGTGGTGGTCGGCCTCCGTGACGAGGCGCATCTTGAGGTCTTCCTGCACCTCTTTGTAGAGCTTCACCATCCGATTCCGAGCCGACTCGTCGAACGCGGTGGCGAGCGTGTTGAGGTACTCGATGCCACCCTCAACCAGCCCGAGCATGTGCTGTGC
>CAZSJP010000450.1:4391-4611 GCA_964606675.1 uncultured bacterium | reverse complement strand
AATCGTTACTTCCAGGCCGGGGCCGGCGAGTAGGTGTTTGCCTTCGACGGCCTGGCGTTCGGCGTGAACGTCTGCGAGGACATCTGGTACCCCGGAGGCCCTACCGACGTGCAGGCTCTGGTCGGTGGCGCGCAGCTCGTCATCAACCTCTCCGCGTCGCCGTACCATGCGGGCAAGATCGGCGTGCGAGACCGGATGATATCGGTGCGGGCGGAGAGGT
>CAZSJP010000450.1:0-4351 GCA_964606675.1 uncultured bacterium | reverse complement strand
AATCTGGTCGGCGGCCAGGACGAGCTTGTGTTCGATGGCGGCAGTGTCGTCTGCGACGAGACCGGGCGCGTCATGGCCCTCGGGACCCAATTCGAGGAGGACCTTGTAGTCGTCGACGTGTCGTTGGAGCCGATCTTCCGCAACCGCCTTCGCGACCCGCGGCGCCGCAAGGAGAAATACACCGCCACGCTCCGAGGCGAGGACGTGGGCCGAACGACCCTCGGCGTGCACCTCGGAACGGAACGTCCGCCGCTGCAAGAGCGAGCCGCCGACGTCAGGCTCGACCCACTCGCTGAAGTCTACAATGCGCTGGTGCGGGGCTTGAAGGACTACGTCGGTAAGAACGGTTTCGAGCACGTGGTAGTCGCTGTCTCCGGAGGCATCGACTCGGCGCTCACGGCGGCTGTCGCCGTCGACGCGCTCGGACCCGAACGTGTCACCGCCGTGACTATGCCCTCCCGGTTCAGCTCCGACGGAACGCGGTCCGACGCAGAGGAACTGGCGCGCAACCTGGGAGTGCGCTTTATCAAGCTGCCCATCGAGACGATTTTCGAGGCGTTCCTCGGCACGCTGGAGGACGTTTTCGCGGGCCGCGAGCCGGACATTGCCGAAGAGAACATCCAGGCGCGGATCAGAGGCAGCCTGGTGATGGCGCTATCCAACAAGTTCGGCTGGCTGGTGCTCACCACCGGCAACAAGAGCGAAGTGTCGATGGGCTATGCGACGCTTTACGGCGACATGGCGGGCGGATTCGCGGTGTTGAAGGACGTCTACAAGACCGGCGTGTACGATCTCTCGAACTGGCGAAACGAGCGCGACGGGCGAGTGGTAATACCCGAGACGACCATCACGCGCGCACCGTCGGCGGAACTGCGGCCCGATCAGAAAGATGAGGACTCGCTGCCGCCCTACGACGTGCTGGATCGGATCCTCGAGGCATACGTAGAGCGCGACGAGACCGTCGCCGAGATAGTTGCCGCCGGATTCGACGAGGCGACCGTGCGCTCGGTGATGCGATCGGTCGACCTCAGCGAGTACAAGCGGCGCCAGGCTCCACCGGGGATCAAGATATCTCAGCGGGCGTTCGGCAAGGACCGGCGGCTGCCGATCACAATGCATCGAACGTAGCCGATAGCTACGTTCGTTGGGAGTTCCGGAAGGGAACTCCGCGCGCGTGGCAATCGGGTACCCTACCCCAGCGTCAGCGTGCTGGTAGCCGCGCAGATCCGGCCACTACAAGGCCCCCAACGCTCCTATGTCCGCTCTTGAACCGTCCGGGTCTTTGGGGCTGTCTGGGTCGCCCGCGTTGATGGCGGGGGAACCGGGCTGCAGTCGGTAGTCGCCGTTGTCCGGGTCGACGAACAACGGATCGGCGTTGAGGTTGCCCTCGCCGGCGATGGTAGTGTCGCCCGCGACTATGGAGTAGGACATAGACGCTTCGTCGACCCCTATCGTCTTGTAATAGCCTACGATACAGTTGGTGGCTTTGGCACCATCCCTCAAACTGAATAGCCAGGCAGATGAACTCGCGTCGCGGCCACCGATGAAGTTGCAGTTCGTGATCGCTAGATTGCCGTTGAACCACGTCGGGCCGTGCACGACAGACCGTTCTACGACACCGGCCGTCTCAGACGTATGGAGAGCCACGCCTGAGTTCCACCCACCGCTGGGCCAGATGGTGCAGCCTGATATCGCGACGGTACAGCGAAGAAAGAAGACCCCGTCAAAGAGGTTGCCGCGACAGTTGGCCAGCTCGACATGTGAGTCTTGGAACGTCCATATTCTATCCCGAAAGGAAGACCCCGAGAAAACACCATAGTCGCGGAGGGAACCGTGCGAGGCGACGCAGTCGGACATCGCCAGACGAGCGCCGTCGTACGCGCGGACCCCTTCAGCCTTGCTTCCTATGCTGCGGAGCACGGAGTGCGACATGCTCACGTCGGCGTTCGGGCCATCGACCCGCAGGCCCGTAGCATATCCTGTGGTGTAGTAGGCAGTATCAGGGTATACGTCGCCGATCCTGGTGTACGAGAGCACGCCCTTTCCCCAGAACTCTATGCCACCGCGCAACGCATGCGTGCGCAGAAAACGGATGCTGTCGGTTGGCGTACCCTCGGCGATGAGCGTCCCAATCACCCGCATCCCGTATAGGGCGCTAGGCTTCTCCCCGATGGCCCAGCAGGTACCGGGGGGCATATCCTCGTCCGGACAGCGATCGTTGTCGAGTTCGTCCCCGTACGTTGCCTCGAAGAGAACGTCCACGCCTGGCTCAATGGTCAGCGTCTCGCCTTCCGGCACGACGACGGTGCCGGTGATGCGGTACGGACTGCTGGCTTTCGTCCACGTCGTGGTGGAGACATTCTCCTTGCGTGCCCACCACTCTGGGCGCGGGCCTCCGGTCGACCCCTCGGGTGGCTTCGTGGGGCTTTCGTCGCACCCGCACGCGAACAGCGCTGCAAGGGCACAGAACAGGGCGAATGTCGTTCTACGCATAGCGCTCGTCCCTTGGATTGTACATATGCAGCCCATGCCCCGAACTGCACACACAGCCGCACGGAGATTGCGCCCTGGGCGAGACCAAGCAGCAATCTCCCAACGTGCCCGCAGAGCACGACGCCTCAGCGGGCTACCGTCAGCGGGCTACGCCCCCCAACGCTCCTATGTCCGCCCTCGAGCCATCCGGGTCCTTGGGGCTGTTCGGGTCGCCGGCGTCGATGGCGGGAGAACCCGATTGCAGCCGATAGTCGCGGTTGTCCGGGTCGACGAACAGCGGATCGGCGTTGCTGTTGCCTGTGCCTGCGAAGGTAGTGTCGCCCGCGACGATGGAGTAGGAGACGGTCGCCGAGCCCACGTCTATCGTCCGGTAATCTCCCCATACGATACAGCTCGTGGCTTTGGCACCTGCCCTCAACGTGAAAGAGGTACCCCCGCCGCCGCCGCCGATGAACGTGCAGTTCGCGATCGCGAGATCGCCGTCGAACCTGGTCGCGCCGGACACGACCGACTTCACGACAGTGCCCGACGTCTCATCAGCATAGACGCCCCACGGCCGGTTGTCCCCCCACATGTCCCAGGCCGGTCTGCCCGTGAGCACGCACCCGGTAATCGCGACTGTACAGCGGCTAGAGACAAGGTCCGCCCATCCGATACCGCGACAGTTGGTCAGTTCAACGTGTGAGTCCACGAATCTCGGTGTTACCCTAGGCCAGTTGGAGATTTGCTGAGAGACAGCGTAGTCGGGAAGATACCGCATCGAGACTACGCAATCGGACATTGCCAAACGAGCGCCGTCGTACGCCTGAACCGCAGAACCGGCACCGATGTTGTGGATCACGGAGTGCGATATGCTCACGTCGGCGTTCGGGCCATCAACCCGCAGGCCCGAGGCGTATCCTGTTGTGTAGTATGCCGTATCGGGGTATGCGTCGCCGATGCGGGTGTATGACAGCACGCCCTTGCCCAAGACCTCTATGCCGCCGCGCAGCGCATAGGTGCGCAGGAAACGGATGCTGTCAGTCGGCGTACCCTCAGCGATGAGCGTCCCAAGAACTCGTATCCCGTATGGAACATCTGGTAACTCCCGCCGCCCCAAGGTCCAGCAGGCACCGGGGGGGAGAGACTCCCTCTGGCAGTCATGGTCGTCGAGCTCGTTGCCGTACGTCGCCTCGAAGATAACGTCGACGCCCGGCTCGATGGTCAGTGTCTCGCGTGCCGGAACGACGACGGTGCCGGTGATGCGGTACGGGCTGTTGACTTTGGTCCACGTCGTAGTCGAGAGGAGCTCGACGCGCGCCCCTCCCGCCGGTCCTGTGCTCGGCTGCTCGGCCGGCGCTGAGGGGTTTTCGGCGCAGCCGGGCGCGAGCAGCGCCGCAAGGGCACATACTAGAGCGAATATCGTTCTACGCATAGCGCTCGTCCCTTGGATTGTACATATGCAGCCCATGTCCCGAACTGCGCACACAGCCGCACGGAGATTGCGCCCTGGGCGAGACCAAGCAGCAATCTCCAGACGTGCCCGCCAGGGCACGGCCCTCACCGCATCAGCGTCATGCGCTGCGTGCGGACGCCCTCGGGCGTGAGCAGCTGCAGGACGTACACGCCGCTGCCCACCGCGTTGCCGCGCTCGTCAAGCCCGCGCCAGATTACCGTGCGGCTGCCGGCTTCCAGTCTGTCGGCAACGAGCGTCTTCACCTTCCGCCCCAGCACGTCGTACACCGCAAGCTCGACCTGCATCGCGCGTGGCAGTTCGAACCGGACGAAGGTCTCCGGGTTGAATGGGTTCGGCCGGTTGGGGTGCAGGAGTAACCTCCGCGGCTGGGCGTCATCCACGCTTGTCGGGACGCACGTGTGC
>CAZSJP010000449.1:0-4619 GCA_964606675.1 uncultured bacterium | reverse complement strand
ACATCACCATCTCCGCACTGAAACTCAACAAGGAACTGGATACCGAATTTGCCATAGTCTGGCCCGGCATAGATGGCTTTGAAAACACGTTCGGCCAGGACCATATGGCTGCGCGCGACCGGTTTTGCGAGGGGCTTGCCGAAGCGATGGATACCGTGCCTGGAGTCCGTGTCGCCGAGGAGCCAAAACCCTATGAGCCGAGGGGGCATATTCTTTACGGCACCACCGCCGAAGGACTTCTCATGGCTCAGAAGATCGAGTCTTTGCTCACGGCGGAGGAGAACAAAAAGATTCTGGCGGACGGTCACGCGCTTATGACCATGAACCCGGAAGTCGGCCACATGATCATGGGCTACGAGGATTGCGCCTATGCCTTTAGCCTAATCCTGGAATATGGCCGTCTGGCGCACACGCACTGGAACAGCCAGCCGCTTGGCAACTACGATCATGACCTGAACGTCGGCGTTCTTTCGCCCGAGTCCACCGAGGCATCTCTCTACGCGTTAAAGATGTATGGCTACCAGGGTTACTTCGGCCCAGACATCAACCCGGAGAGGATGCCCATCCAGCAGGCGCTGAAGAACAATTTCGACGCTCTACGAGCGGCAAACGACCGGATCGAGAACCTCGACCATGAGAAGGTCGTGACCGCCACGAGTTGCCCGGACAAGAACCGTGGTTGGCTGGAAGCTTACCTCATCCGCCAGCGCGCGCCGGAGACTATCTCGTTGCCTCCGTTGCCGGAATTCGAATGATGCGCCGCCATGGCGACCCCTGTGAAGCGTCTCGATGCCGGTCGGGCAGGTAGCGCCGGAATGGCCCGATCGATAGCGGCTTCTGCCGGTGGAACGCCTCCCGAGCAGTCCTCGACCGCCGACACGAGGGTTGTCGCCGTGAGGGGAGTGGTGCGGTCCACCGAGGGGTTGCTGACGTATATCAGCAGCAGGCTCGAATCGGCCGATCCGACGACCGTAGCGGCCGAGGTGGCGCCGACTCTCGGCGAACGGGTCTGTCGGATCGAGGAGGTGTGCGACCGCAAAGGCGTGCGGCCGGGCGAATTGCCCACGCCCTCGCGGAATGCATACGCGCTGCTTTCATTTCTCAACAGCGATGGCGTCCTGCCCCGCTACGTCGATTCGACGGCGTCGCTGAAGCGCTCTCTCGTGCCGCTCATGAAGTCGCTTCCGAACAAGTGCGTGGTTCGGCTCGATAACCTCCGTGGCATCTACCGATACCGGCAGCGCGGCTCCGATTGGCAGTTTCGCGTCAGCCCGGGCTTTCTTGCAGCCGACAGGCGGATGATGTCGCTGGTGGCGAAGGACCTCTTGTGCGCGAAGCGTAGAGACCGCCGCCGGCAGCTCCACGAGTTCGTGCACGGCGATGCATTCACCGGCATCGTTCAGGACATCGAGGAGGCGGTCGGAGAGACGTTTGGCACCAGGGGCACGGTCTACGATCTCGATGAGATATGCGAGCGCGTGCGACACAAATACTTCGACCCGCCCGCGCCTCGGCCCGCATCGCTCTCATGGACCGATCGCGTCACGTATCGGACGTTCGGCTACTACAACAGCCTGCGCGATCGGATCACCGTCAGCCGTTCGCTCGACAGCCCGGAGGTCCCGCCACAGGTTGCGGACTTCGTCATGTATCATGAGATACTCCACAAGATTCACGGCATCGGGTGGGCGGTTGCACGGCAGACTATGCATACGACCGCCTTCCGCGCCGACGAGCGCAAGTTCCCCGGAGTGGAATCGATCAAGAGGTTCATCTCGGCATGGTCGACGATCGTTCGAGATCGCTCGACGAAGAAGAGGCGACGTAGCAGACGTCAATAGCTCGACTTGTGTCCACGCAGCGACCTCGGGTGACTTCGGGGCGGGCGCGGACGCGCGCTATCAGGAAGAGGACTGAGAGTTCCGTCTCGATGAATGACCCCCAGCCTGGGACGCCCGTCCCCGCCGAAGCCCAGCGGCCCACCCGCTTTCTAGCAAGCCTGACCGGCTCCTTTAGATACCTGCCAACCATCGACGGGAACGCCATCGATCCCGCGACGCGCGCCGTGTCGATTCGCAGGGTCATACTCGCGTGGTGCTTCGGGTCGATTTTCGTGCAGGGCATCGGCAGCGCTCCTCTGGTGGGCATGTTCCGCGGGCTCGGCGCGTCGCCATTCATAATCGGCCTCTTGGCGGCGATACCGGCGCTGACAATGATCGTGCAGCCGGTCAGTTCGTACATAGTGATGCGTACCGGATCGCGGAAGCGTCTGTTTCTGTGGGCGGCGTACCCGGGCCGGCTGGTCTGGATACCGATCGTGTTGCTCGGCGCGTATCTGCCGGCGAACAACACGACGATAGCGCTGATGCTGGCGCTGGTGCTGCTCTCGCGGCTCTCGACCGAGCTGACCATCCCGGCCTGGTTCTCGTGGATATCGGAGTTGGTGCCGGAGAACCGAAAAGGCGAGTTCTGGGGGCTCCGCATGATGTGGGGCACGATCTTCGGGACGGCATCGGCTCTGTATCTGGGCTACTACCTCGGCGATTCGCCGCCGTTCTCGAAGTTCGTCGTGTTCTTCTGTGTGATCGCAGTGTTGGGTTGGCTGGACATATTCGTCCATCGCGGAGTCGTGGGCGTCAGAATGGAGCCGACACCGGCAAGTGTGAGGCTGTCGTCGCTCATCTCCCGCCCTCTGCGCGATCTGAGCTTCAGACCCATCCTCATCTTCACAGTCTGCTTCTCGTTCGCCACGCAACTTGGCGGCAGCATGTTCTTCCTGCTGCTGCTCGAAGAGATCAAGCTGTCCTACTTGCAGATATCGCTGTATGTCGCGGGGCTGCTCGGGCTATTCACTATCCTGAGTTCCAGGCTGTGGGGGCGGCTGATAGACAACCTCCGCGAGGGTGAGCGCCTTGTCTTCGCGGCGAGTGCCGCTATCGTTGCGCTCGTGGCACTGCCGTGGACGATGATGCAGGCCGGCCAGCACATTCCGATCGCCGTGACCATCGCAGTAAGCGGCATAGGCTGGGGAGGCTTGCAGGTCGCCGTCGTAAGCCTGCTCACGGCATACTCGCCTGCGAAGGAACGCGCGGTTTACGTGGCAGTGCATGCGTCGGCGGCGGGGCTTGGGAACATGATCGGCGCGCTCACGGCGGGCACGCTGGCGAGCCTGTTGGCGGGCCATTCGTATCAACTCGGACCCATCGTGCTCACGCCGCTCCGAGTCGTCTACGCGATCTCCGCGGCAGCTAGGTTCTCGTGTCTGTTCCTACTGCCGATGATACGGCAGCCCGACTCGCGCCCGATCAGCGCCTACGTCAGGCGGATGATGTCCCTCAATCCGTTCGATCGCGAGACCTGGATATATGTCAGACACAGGCTGAAGAACCAAGACGGCAGCCCGCACTAGAACCCGGCGGCGGCAAGACCGGCGCGATGAAGGAGTATTCGCCCATCGAATCCGAGAGCACTCGACCACACGTATCTGACAGCGATTCAGGAGGCGTGGCGACCCGCGCGGTCGAGTATTTCCGCTACCACCCGACCGTGCCGAACGAGGAACTTGCGTACGAACAGCGCAAGCGCTCGATGCGCAAAGTGATCGCTGCGTGGTGCTTCGGCGCGATCTTCTTCCAGGCAGTCTCGGGGCCGGCTGTCGTCGGCATGTTCAGGGACTTGGGCGCGACCGCGGCGTGGATAGGGCGGCTGGGCGCACTGTTTCCGCTTGCGATGATCGCCGCACCCGTGGGGAGCTATCTGCTCGCACGGACGCAATCCCGCAAACGGCTGTTCCTGACGGTCTCGTACCCGGGTCGACTCGTGTGGATAGCTGTAGCGATCTTGGGCGCCTACATGCCCCACAACACCGCGACGGTGACGCTCTTATTCATTCTCGTGTTCCTCTCTCGGTTCTCCGCCGCGATCTCGAACCCGATGTGGTTCTCGTGGGCCAGCGAGCTGGTACCCGAGGCTGAGCGCGGCACTTTCTGGGGCGATCGCCAGATGTGGGGGCGGATATTCGCGATCGTCGCGCTGATTGGCCTCGGGCGTTACCTCGGCACCGACCCACCGTACTATAAGTTTATAGTGTTCTTCACTATAGCCTCGTTCTGCGGCTGGATGGATATCTTCATCCACCGCGGCGTCCACGGCATCCGCCATGACGTGGAAGAGCACCCGCCCACCATGCGGGACATGCTCGCCGAGCCTGCGATGGACCGCAATTTCAGGCCTCTGCTCGTCTTCGGCCTGTGCTCCTCATTCGCGAACCAGATCGGCGGGGGCATGTTCCACCTCATGATGCTCGAAGAGATGAAGCTGAGCTACTTCGAGATATCGCTCTACATTCCGGGGCTTCTCGGCCTCATGTGGATCGTCGGCTCGCGGTATGCAGGTCGGCTGGTGGACAACATCAAAGAGGGTGAGCGGCTAATCCTATACGCGGGCGCGGTGTCAGTCTCGGTTGTCGCGCTCTTGTGGCTGATCACCGCGGTCCGGCAGCACAGCCTCATCGCGCTCAACGTCGCTGTCGGTGGGCTGGGATGGTCGGCGGTCCAGATCGCGACGACGGCGCTTATCATCGGGCTCTCTCCGGTGAAGTCGCGCGCGTCCTATGTAGC
>CAZSJP010000448.1:0-4628 GCA_964606675.1 uncultured bacterium | reverse complement strand
TGCTGGGCGGAGGGCCCGCTGTTGGGCAGTTCGTCCGATGCTCGGGCGATGTTCCCCGAGGTGGCGCCGCACGAGGACGAACTGACTCGGATAGTCGGCGATGCCCTCGGAAGGTGTGCGCGCGTCACCGTTGTCCGCGACCGAGTAGACGACATGACCCTCAGTGGGGAAGCGTGCACGGAGGATGTCGGCCGTGCCCTTGCGCTGAAGTATTCGTCCGAGGACATAGTCTACGGGTCGCGCGGTCGAGTCGATCTCGTCATCGCCTTGCCGCCGGACAAGACCGTCACAATACTGAGCAACGGCAGGGATCACATCCGGGCCTGGGGGGTCCGCTCGAACGTCAACGTCGTGCATGGCGACGGCGCCGAGATCTCGGACGTCCAAGGGACGGTGTGCTTGCTCGATACCGGCCTGAAGGAGGCGAGGAACGTCCGGGGGCGACTGCTGCAGAGCTACCATCGGTTCGGTGCCACCGAGACCGAGGACGAGGACACGAAGGTCCGGCGAACCATGCATGGTGCCAGCGAGACGCAGGATGGGGAGACGTCCATCGCGCGGACCACGGCGCCCGAGTGCGTCGTCCGCGACGTGTGCGGCGAGTTGTGCCTCGACCTGGGCAGCGTTCCCCTGACCGT
Organism: uncultured bacterium; assembly: GCA_964606675.1. GTDB lineage: Bacteria > Latescibacterota > MWCZ01 > MWCZ01 > MWCZ01 > CAZSJP01. The sequence continues at coordinate 3,990 of CAZSJP010000448.1, read as the reverse complement.
GCACCGGGCGGAGGGCAAGGTCTACATTCGCAACTGCTTCGGCTCGACGTGCTTCCACCTGGAGCACCACCACCCCGAGAGCAGATACCGTATCGAGTCGAACTCCGGCGATGTCACGGTGATGCTGGCGAAGGAGCTAGTCCGCGAGCTGAACGTGGCGGTGCACTCCTTGTGCGGAGAGATCGGTTTGGGGGCGCTGCGGGGAGTGTCGTCAGCCCGATATTACCAACAGGAGATCATGTCGTACACAACGAGGACCGATCCTGCGGAGCCTGCGCAACGCGACCAGAGCTCCGAGCTGGTTGTCAGGACGTGCGACGGCGATGTAGCGGTGCGGTGACGCCGTCGCTGCGTTAGCAATAGCCACACGCGAACACAGCCGCAAGGGCACAGAACAGAGCGAATGTCGTTCCACGCATCGCGCTCATCCTCGCTCGCCTCCTCTCATATGGAAATGTAGCCCGCTCCCCGTATCTGTCAACATCTGCCGGTCCATCAAACCAGCAGGAAATCGCGGTGGGCAATGGAACGCGTCGCCGCCGGGGATTGCGGGGCGCTCCCCAGAGCCTGCGCTAGCGGGCTACGCCCACATGGCGTCCCGGGCCCCTTCTTGCGATATTCCGTTCGCGGCTCCATCAGACACTGCCACTACCAAACCACGGGGATCGACATGACACGGTCGGAAGACGTCGGCATCAAGCGCGCGCGCATGCGCGAGTTCCTACAGAAGAACCAGCTCGGCGGCGTGCTGCTGACTCTACAGCGGTCGTTCTCGTGGTACACCGGTGGCGGGCAGAACCACGTCGCTCTGACGACCGAATCCGGCGTCGCATCCGTTCTCGCGACTCCCGCGAAGGATTACGTGCTCTCCGACAACATCGAATCCGAACGCGTCATGTCCGAGGAAGGGCTTGGCGACTTGGGTTACGAGCCCATCGTTCGGCCATGGCACGCCGACGCCTCGGTCGCGGTCGAGCAAGCCGAGAAGATCCTCGACGGCGCCTCGTACGGAACCGACACGGGGCCGTACGCCTCCGAGATCGCTCACATGCAGTACTCGCTCACGCCGTTCGAGGTCGGGCGGTACCGGGCGCTTGGGAAGGACACTGCCGAGGCCGTCGCGGGCGTCTGCAAGCGCCTTGCGCAGGGGCAGACGGAGTGGCAGATCGCAGGCGCGACTTCCGACGCATTGTGTGAGCGAGAGATCATCCCGGCCGTGGTCCTCGTTGCAGCCGACGAGCGCATTGAGAGCTACCGTCACCCGGTGCCGACCGCCAATCGGGTCGAGCGGTACGCGATGGTGGTCGTCTGCGCTCGTCGGGGCGGCCTGATCGTCTCGACGACGCGGCTGGTGCATTTCGGCGCAATCCCGGACGAGCTCTGCCGCAAGCACGACGCGGTGGCCGAGATCGACGCGACGTTCATCGGCGGAACGGTCGTCGGTGCCAATGTCAGCGACATCTTCAGCGACGCGCTTGCCGCCTACGAGCGCACGGGCTACGGCTCCGAATGGGAACTACACCACCAGGGCGGCGGCACCGGCTACGGGCTGCGCGATTTCAAGGGAACGCCGGACTGTGACGAAGTCGTGCAGCCGTGGCAGGCATACGCGTGGAACCCATCGATAGCGGGCACCAAGGCCGAGGACACGATCATCGCAACGCCGAACGGTCCGGAAGTCCTGTCGATTGGTCCCGAATGGCCCATGATAGAGGCTTCGACCGGCACCGGCCAGGCCTTGCCGCGCGCCGACATACTCGTGCGATAGACACTCGCGTGACCGACTACGGGGTGCTCGATGGGCGAACTGACACGTTTCGGCGTCTCTATTGACGATGCGCTCCTCGCTCGATTCGACGAGCTGATCGAGCAGATGGGGTACGGCAATCGCTCGGAGGCGCTCAGGGACCTGATACGCAACCGACTCGTCGAGGACGACTGGGCCGGTGACACGCACGTGGTCGGGTCGATTACGCTCGTGTACGACCACCACGTGCGGGAACTGTCGGACCGGCTGACGGAATTGCAGCACGACCACCACGAGAGCGTTCTTTCGAGCATGCACGTGCACTTGGATCGCGACAACTGCGTAGAGGTGATCGTCGTCGGCGGCTCCGCGGTGAAGATCAGGCAACTGGCCGACTCGCTCATCGGCGCTCGCGGCGTGAAACACGGCAAGCTCGTAACGACCACTTCCGGCTCGCACTTGCCGTAGCAATCGGCACCTGGGCGGCGACTCGTAGGGGATTGACATGCGGACGCTGGTGATACGACTGGCTCTGACGTGCGTGGCGATCTACGCTGCCGACCGATGGGTCGACGGAGTCAGCCTGACGCCGAACTGGGGTTGGTTCGACTTGGTGGCGATCGGGTTGGTATTCGGCCTGCTCAACGCGCTTGTGAAGCCCATTCTGTTGGTGATCGCCATACCGGCGCTGATCGTCACGCTGGGCCTGTTCTACTTCGTGGTGAACGGGCTGGTGCTCTGGATGACGGCGGGGGTCTCGTCGGTGCTCGAGGTAGCCGGATTCTGGGCGGCGCTGAAAGGGAGCATAGTCGTCAGCGCCGTGAATTGGGTGCTGAGCTGGTTGTTCGACCTCGACTAGATGCCGCCGCGGCTGCCACGGAGCGACACGTTCGTACATACGGAAGCCCACCGCCGGTCTGACGATGGACTTCGAAGACGATCCCGAATGTCAGTCCATGCTCTGAACGAGGCTATTCAGGCGCGACTTGTGCCGTGCCGCGGCGTTCGGGTGAATGATACCCCGATTGGCCGTTCTGTCGATGACCGGGACGGCGAGAGCAAGAGCCGCCTGCGCCTGCTCGGCTGTCTCGGCATTTCGCACCGACCTGATCGCCGTGCGCAGCCGCGACCGCCAGCGGCGGTTGCGCTCGTTCTGCCTGCGGCTAGTCTTGATCCTCTTGATCGCGCTCTTATGAGTCGCCACACTCCGCTCCTTGATTCTGCCCGCGCCAGGTAGCCCGCCTGCTCCATCGGCCGACGGGGCGTTTGCCGCGTTTATCGTTTCGAGTAGCTTTCCCTACGGTCGGACACTATCGCGCTCTTCAGGCGCGCCGGTCGGCAACGCCGAGGCTTGAAGAATCGAACCAGAAACATAAAGATTACGCAATTCCAGCGGGCTGGTCAAATGGCAGGCCCGTCTCGGCTATCGGGGCCGAACGCCTGACGGTGAGACGACGGCCTCGCCAACGCTCCTGGGCCCGGGTGCCCGAAGCCGAGTCGGGGGCCGCAGGCGGCGACAGCCAGGTGCCAATTTCCGGAGAAACCGGACGCATCCTGCTGAGTATGAGCACCGCCAGGCCGATCCGCCACAGCGCCGCCAACCCGAAAAGAGGTCTGTCGATGACCGACTCACCCGAGAAACGACCGTCTCTCACCCACGCAGACCTGCTGGAATTGAAGAGATGGAACACTCCGACCATCTACAACGGATGGGAGCAGATCACCGCCCACGATCCGGCCGCGGACGGGTTCAACCTCGAAGAAACAACCGACTTCATGCCGCACGCCGGGCCGATGGTCGGCTACGCGGTCACCGTCCGGATAGAGCCGAGCAACGCGGAGCATCCGAAGACCGATCCTCGCGCTTGGTCTGAATACAGACGTTACGTCGCGTCCGTGCCCGGGCCGAAGATCGTCGTCGTACAGGACCTCGACAAGCCGCGCGTGATCGGAGCGTTCTGGGGCGAGGTCAACAGCAATGCTCACAGAGCGCTGGGGTGCGTCGGCACGATCACCGACGGAGCGATCCGCGACGTCGACGAGATGATGAACGCCGGGTTCAAGGCACTGGCAAGCCGCTACAGCGTCGGGCACGCGCATTCGTGGCCGGTGGCGTGGGGCTGCCCTGTCGAGGTCTTCGGGCGAGAGGTCCAACCGCGGCAACTGATCCATGCGGACAAACACGGCTTCCTCGCAATCCCCGATGACGACGCGACGCCGGAGCTGCTCGAAGCCGCCCGATT